>JANRLS010000045.1:0-11250 GCA_033762315.1 Pirellulaceae bacterium | reverse complement strand
TGGTCTGCGAGAAGTTCGGGCTGATCGCTCTCGCCCCCCAATCGGCGAAGGCCGAGAAGTGGGAGCCGACCGAAACGGCCTTCGTGCGGAAGTCGCTCGACGATGTTGCGACCCGCTACAGCATCGATCCGACCCGCATCGCGACGTATGGCTATCAGGCGGGCGGAGCGATGGCCTGGCTCGTCGGCTTTGAGCATGTGGACAAAATCCGGGCGATTTGCGCCGTCGATGCCGCTCCCCCCGCCCGCTCGAAGGCCCCCGAAAACGACCCGATCAATCGCCTGGCCTACTACTTGGCCTCGGGGCAAAAGTCTCCCGCGGCCGCCACGCTCAAGGCGATCGCCACCCGCCTCGAAGCCGCGAAGTTCCCGGTCGTGCAAAGGTCGTTAGGCGACGCCCCTCGCGACTTGACCGCCGAAGAGCTAGCGGAATTGGCCCGCTGGATCGACTCGCTCGATCGCATTTAACCGCGCGGCCGTGAATCTGGATAAGCCGCACAACTTGAATCGGCAATCGGTGGTCAATCTAGGAAATATGCGAGGTTTGTCCAGTTCTGGAAAACCTTGCCGCTTGTGCCAAAGATGTTCGATTTAACGAACATGCTGGTCGATCCCTACATTCGGGCTTTCACACATGGGGGGATTATTCCATGCACGTTAAATCGTTCACGTTGGCGGCCATGTTGGTCGCCCTGTCAGGTCTGTCGCAATTGGCATTGGCCCAGTATGGACCGCCGGGCAGTCCTTATGGCTATCCGGGGATGGGCGGTTATGGCGTCATGCCGGCGAGCGCCTATGGTGCCGCGCCCGCTTGCGACTCGCCAACCTGCACTTCGCCGACTTGCTCGTCGGCCTGTCCGACCGGTTGCGGCGATTGCGGTTGCTGCGACGAATGCTGCGGCGGCTTCTGCCATCGCCTCAGCTTCTTTGGCGATTTCCTCTATCTCCGTGCGCGCAACGCCGAAGTGGCCTATGCCGTGCCGGTCGATGGGGCCATCACCGCCCCGGGCTTGCCGCCGGTTCCGGTGCAAGTCGGTCCGGTGCAAACCATCAATCCCGACTTCCAGCCCGGCTTCCGCGTCGGTGGCACCTATGTGCTCGACCAGTGCAGCCTGATTCAGGCGACCTACTCGCAGCTCGACTGCGATTCGACCAACAGCATCCAGCTCAATGGCGGGCTCGATCCTGTCCTCCGCCCGCTGACCACCTCCCCCGGCCCGCTCAATGCGGGTTCCGACGTACTCGATGCCGCCGCTCAGCAATTCATCCAGTTCAAGCTGGTGGATGTCGATTACAAGGGCCTCTTCGCTTACTGCTCGGATTACCGCGCGGCCTACATCATCGGGGCCCGCTATGCCCAACTCGATCAGGAATTCACCGCTCAATATCGCGTGAACGAAGACCAAGACGTGCTCAGCCAGGTCGGCTTCCACGGCGGTGGCATCCGCCTGGGTCTCGAAGCCGAACGCTATGGCCACCACAACCAATTCTTCGGCTATGCCCGCGGCGTGGCCAGCTTCGTCGGCGGCGAATTCAGCACCCGCTATCGCTACTCCGACGAAACGGCCGACCCGGTCACCACCACCTCCTGGCGGGCCGGCCGCCTCGTCACCATCGCCGACCTCGAAGTCGGCCTCGGCTGGCAAAACCATTGCGGCAACATCCGCCTCTCGGCCGGCTACATGTACAGCATGTGGTTCAACGTGGTGAAGACCAACGAGTGGATCCACACGGTGCAGCAAAACAACTTCACCGATCCTTCGGATAACTACGCCGGCTTCATGAGCTTCGACGGCCTCACCACCCGCTTCGAGTTCCTCTGGTAACAAGTTCGCCCGTTCGGCGGCAGCGGGCCGGCCTCGCCGAAAAATTCCCCCAAGCCGGGTCGATCCACCGATCGACCCGGCTTTTGCCATTTCTTGGCCCCGCTTACCCCGGCGGTACCCTGCCCTACGCTCCCCACAGCCCCCACTCTTGGGGACGCCAAAAGACGGCATTTCTCGGCGGATTTCCGCAGGCCAGGCATTCTGCTAGCACGCTTGGCGGGTCGGTTTCAGACCGTGTCAAGCCCCCGAAACATCCCCCGTACAGCCCCCAGCACAATTCGTATGAATTATGTGGATTTTTCACGCAGATGCTTGACTCTGGGGATTTGAGGTAGTTAACATCTTCCCCAGATTGCCGGCTTTCCGTAGTCGTCAATCTCAAGCCCTACATCATTGATTCGCTCGTTCTAATCCACACATTGCGACTGGCGTTTGCCTCCGCCATGTCGCAAGCCTGCCGTACAAGGAGTTGGCCATGAAGCTTCGCAACAAGAAGTCGCGTCGATCCCTCTCCCGCTCGGAAAAGCTCTGGTCGTTCTTTGGTCGCGGCGAGCGCCCGGCCCAGCCCCGCCCGCGGATGCGCCGCGGCCTCCAAGTCGAATCGCTCGAAGACCGCCGCGTGCTGGCACTCACAGTTGGCTACGCGGGCGCTGGCAATCCGCTGACGCTCAGCGAAGTCGGCGCGACCTCCGACACGGTGACAGTCACCGAACCCGCGGCCGATACGCTGCGCATCAACCTCGGCGCGGCCACCTTCGATGCCGGCTCCAGCTTGGCGGCCGGTTTGACGTACCAGGTCGCCGGCAATCCGGCAGCCTCCAATTTTGTCGATGTTTCCATCGCGGCCGCCGGTGCCGTCAGCACCTTGAATCTCAATTTGGGCGCTAACGCGGACACGCTCAACATCCAAACCACGGACAATAATGGCGTCACCAACATCTCGATCAACATGGGGGCCGGTGCGGACGTCACCACCTTCACCGCGGGAGGAGTCTCGATCCCCGGAAATCTGACCATCAACAGCGAAACGGTCACGCAAGCCGGCCCGATCATTGGCACCGGTTTGGAACTGCTCGGCGCGGGTCCGTTCACGCTGACCTCCGCGACCAACAACGTGACGACGCTGGCCGCCAATACGACCGGCACGATCAGCTACCGGGATGCGAACGCGCTCACGGTCGGCACGGTGAATACCGTGGGAATCACGACCTTGGGCAACGACGTGCAGTTGCAGGCCGGGACGACCCTGCTCATCGACGACGACATCGCGCTGGGCGCGGGAGATCTGGGGATCAACGTGGGAAGCGGTGCGACACAAAATGCCGGCGACAACATCTCGGCGGCCGGCTTGGCATTAACGGGTTTCGGAGAAGATCTGTTCAATGCTGGCAATAGCGTGACCACGTTCGCGGCCAACACGAGCGATGGTTTTAATTACTCGCAAAGCAGCGGCTTCACCGTGGGGAGCGTGACGGTGCTGGCAGCCACGACTACGGGGGTCACCTCTTCGGACGACGACGTGCTGATACAGTCGTCGGGTGGCGGGATAACGATCGACGACGACATCAATCTAGGGGCGGGCGACCTGCTTTTGAACGCCGCAGGCGCGGTAACCCAGGGGGCGGGGGATACCATCACAGCGGCAGGTTTGTACTTGGGATTGACGGCGGCGGCAGTCGGTCCATACACCCTGACGGACCCGGCAAACGACGTGGCGACTCTGGCGGCAAACGCGGGAGGCGCCATCGACTATCGCGATGCTAATTCCTTGGCGGTGGGTACCGTAAATGTTGCGGGGAACATAGCGACGGGAATCACGACAACCGCCGACAACACCACGATTCGGTCCGGCGGCGCTCTAACCTTGACGGATTTGATCAACGTCGGCGCGGCGACCGTCAGCCTGACAGTGGACGACGGGGGCCTCATCGATGGCAACGGAGCCACGAACAACGTCACGGCCACGAACTTGCTGCTGGTGATTGACGACGGGGTCGGCTCGGGGGCGAATCCCATCGAAACCACCGTCTCCACGCTCGACGTGACGAATACCTCGACCGGGGGCATATTCGTCGTCAATTCGGGCGCGCTGCAACTGGGCAATCTCGGCGGCCCCAACGCGCGTTCGGTCAACGGCATCGGTGGCGCTGGGTTCATCCGCGCGACCAGCCCCCTCACCATCGCCGCCAATGCCATCACCAGCGGCGGCATGACCTACACGGCCGGCGACTCGGCCGCGGCGGGGGACGACCTGACTGTCAACACCGGCGTCACCGTGCAGGACACGACCGCTGCGCTCACCTTCAACGCCGGCGACAATCTCACGTTCACCGCTGGTTCGACCGTCCAGGCTGTCGGCTCCGTCACGATCAACGTCGATCAGGGTGCCGATCCCGATGTGGGCACCGGCTCGACCGTCACGGTGGCCGGCACGGTCATCTCCACGGTCTTGGCGGTTGTTGGCGGCGCCGATCCCGACACTTTCAACATCACCCCGCAGACCACCGCCAATCTGCCCGGCATCTCGGTCAATGGTAATGCCCCGGCGTTCTTCACCAGCCCCGGCGACACGCTGAACTACAACACCGCCGCTGCCGCCTCCGTGGACCTCAACGGCCCCGGCAACGGTGTCATCACCTCGGCGGGTCTGAGCACGCTGACCTACACCAACATCGAGAACATCGCCGGCGGGGGGGCCACCACCGTCATCATCGACGCCGATGACGACCCGGCCAGCAGCCCCAACAATGGCGTGCCCGATAACTTCCTCGTGCGCAAGCTCACCTCCGGCGGCATTACCTACCTGCAAGTTCTAGTGAATACGGTTGTCGTCTTTGCCACGGCCCAAACCAATTACAGCAATCTCGACAGCCTCACGCTGCAAATCAACGGGTCCGACGACGACGACACCCTCACCGTTAATCATGGGGTCAATGGCTTCGTCGATGCCACCATCAACTTCTTCGCCGGTGCCGAGGGGGCCGGCGACGCGATCGCCATCACGGGCAACCCGGGCGCTCCGGTCGTCGCCCGCGAAACCTACGTTGTCGGCGCGACCCAAGACGCCGGCACCTGGGTGCTTGACCGCGACGGCAACCGCGGTCCGGGTCTGAATGTCGCGGGCAATGGGGACGAGCTCACCATCAATTTCACCGGCCTCGAACCGGTCGATACCGATACCCCCGCCGCGATTTTCGATGTCATCATGAACGTGGTGGCCAACCAGGCCACGCTGCAAAATGGCGGCCTCTTGAACGGCGCACAGTCGATCCAGGTGGTCGATAACAACGCCTCGTTCGAAACCTTCCGGTTCGCCAATAAGACCACCACCCGCATCATGGGCAATAGCGGGGCGGACGCCTTCCGCCTCAATGCCACTACCAATGCGGCCGGCCTCACCACGCTGGAACTCTACGGCCACATCGCCCCCGGCGTCCTCGGCCAACCTGCCGACGACAACAGCGCCGACGTCTTCGAGATCAACGCCACCACGGCCACCACCACCAGCCTGTTCGGCCAGGGAGGTGACGACAATTTCCACAATATCGGCTTCGGTCCCTTTGGCACTGGCAACTTCAATCTCACGAACGTCATCACCACCCTAAATATCGATGGCGGCACGGGGGCGAACGATCAATTCGCTCTTTCCGACCGTGATGCGGCGGCGGCCGATACCAATGCCGTGCTGACCAATGCGGCCATCACCGGCGTGGCCACCGGCACTGTCAACTACACCGCGATTGACACCTTCTACCTGGAAACGACCTCCCAAGACGACACCATCAGCATCCTCTCCACGCAGGCGGGAACCAACTACCTCGTCACTGGCGACGGCGGTTCCGACACGATCACGGTGGGGAATGCCTCGTCGGACTTCGCCGCGAATACGTTTGACGGGAGCACCGATGCCATCGCCGGTAGCCTGCTTCTCTTGCCGGATTCCGGCAACGGCTCCCTTGGCGCGGCCGACGTCATCAACATCGACGACAGCGGCAGTGCGACGGGAATCACGGGCAGCATCTCCAGCATCGGGAATACTGTATTTACATTCCAGAATGGCGAGTTCGTGAACGCCAACACGACCGAGCTAGCCGGCTTCGCCTCGGGTGCCACTTCGATTCGCTATTTCCATGACAATCTCAACGGCAATTTCTACGGCGGCCTTCCTCGTTCTACGCGATTAGAAACGCTGAACGTGCGGACCTCGACGGTGGTCGATACCATTGCCGTCAATGCCACCACGGCCACCAACACCACCACGCTCGACACCCGTGAAGCGAACGATGTGGTCACCATCGCCGGCGATGCTCTCAGCGCCAACAACACCTTCCAAGGCTTCAGCGGCAACGATGCCTTCACGCTCAATATCGCCGCAAATATCGGGGCGACCGCCTTCGCTCCCATCGCCAGTCTCACGATCGCCGGGCAGGATCCAGCCGCCGACGGCGAAAATCGCGACCGCCTGACGATCAACGATAGCAGCCCCGCGGCCCGTTTCTTGAACTATCAGTATCTCACCAGCACCCAAGGCGATCTCGACATCCAGCCGGTGTTCGCGGGTAGCGGGCTCTTCGGCCCGGTCAACCTGAATCTGCAAGTCCGCACGATGGAAACCGTCATCTTCAATGGTGACGGCTCAAACAACGACTTTGTCAACGTCACCGGTTCCACCGACAGCGAGGTGATTGCCGTCGCCCAACTCGCCACCGTCACCCAGGCCCTCGTCTTCCTCGATGGCGACATCTACACCGGCGCTCCCCCCGCCGACCTGACCCTCGCCCCACCGCACAACCTCCCCGGCGTCGCCGGCGGCAGCGCGGGCCCCGATATCCGCATCAATGGCATCACTCCGGCCAGTGGCCTCTTTGTGAGTGGCGGTGGCATCCCGGCGGGTGGCGGCGACCGGGCCGTCGTCTATGCGGCCAGCGAGAACAACCTCCTCTCAGGCGGCACGCTCGATCCCTTCGGCTTCGGCGCCGGGGTGCTCATCCCCGGCTTCGGCGTCGGCAATGCCTATGACACCATCGCCATCAACGACACTGGCGTCACCACGACCAACAACTCGGTCGGCGCGCTGCTGCCGGTCCTCATCAACACCGTCTCGTTCATTCAAGGAACACCCCCCTCGCCCGCCCAACAGGCTGCCTTCATCGTCAACGCCGGCGACGAAGCGGTCGCGCAGGCCAGCGGCATTTCGGACAACATCACCGCCACCGTCTCGACCAACTTCAATATCCAGGTCAACGGCAACTTGCCGAACCTGGTGCTCGGTCCCGACGGCCTCCCTGTCGGCGATCAACTCAACATCACCGGCCCCGGCAGTCTGAATATCTTCAGCGACAAGGCGACCCCGCCCAACGTGACGGTCACCTTCAGCGGCAATCCGTCTCCCTTTGGCATCACCAATAGCTCGATCGAGCGGCTCTTGCTCTCGCCCGGAAATGGCATCGTCAACCTGATTGGGGATAACAACGATCCCGCCGTCGATCAGAACGACAACTTCGTCGTCCGCGGCCGCGACATCGATGCCGGCGGCTCGCTCGACGCGGGCGTCAACGAAATGACGGTCCAGATCAACGGCAGCGCCCCGATCCTGATCGATAACGTCAATAAGCTGAATGTTTATGGCGACGATCAGAATCCCGCCCCCGGCACCCCCAGCGTCGGCCCCAACGACATCGACACCCTCGACATTTCGGCCTACGCCGACAATGCCGATAACCTCGGCAGCGGCCACCCGCCGCGGGGTTGGGGAGTCGATGTCACCTTCAATGAAGGCAATCCCCCCGGTGCCGACGGGGACCAGGCCGACCTCATCATCTTCCATACCTCGGTGGGCTTTCCGGTCCCGCCGAATTTCTATGGCGGCGGGAGCGTATCGGAGAACATCGTCGTTCAGCCCAGCGGGCCAGACAACGGCGAAATCCGCAATACCAACGCCACCGATGGCTCGGTGATCGTCATCGTCCAGTATGCGGCCAATACCGACATTATCTTTGCCGATGACGACGGTTCGCCGAGCGACACCGATACGCTCACCCTCAACGGAACCGACCCGCAAGCGACGTTTCCCGGCTTACCCTTCTTCCCGCAAGCCAGCGGGCAAGATAGCGTCGTCGCTGACTTCACCGCGGCGGGCGATCTGGCCAATCCGATCATCACCGTCACCGACGCGGCCAACGGGTCGCTGCTCTACCGGGTGCGCGATTTCGTCGGCTTCCACCACCTCACTTTCAATCTGCTTGGCGGAGACGACGATATCACCGTGTTTGGCCGGTTCAACTTCGACTCGGTTAACATGTCGGGCCTCGTCATCAACGGCGGCGATGGCAACGACACGTTCATCTTCGATAACACGAATGGCCAGAGCGATATGCAAAGCGGCATCACCGTGCATGGCGGCACGGGACTCGACCAGATGCGCTTCCAAGGCACCCTGTTCGACGGCGGCACGATCTATACGCCAGGCCCTAATCCGGACGAAGGAACGATTGTTCATCTCTCTGGCGGCGAAGGGGGGGTCGAGCAAGTTTCGTTCACCGGCCTCGAACCGATTCTCGACATCACGCCGTCGTTTGGCGCCATCGTTCAAGGAACGAATGCCAATAACACCTTCAACTATTCGCAAGGCCCCAATAGCGGCAGTACGGAAGCGGGCAACGCCGTGACCGGCCAGGTTTCGGTCGATGGTTTCGAGCCCTACGAGTTCGCCAACAAGGGACAACTATTGCTCGCCGGTTTGGCGGGGAGCGATACGTTCAATCTGAACAATCTCACGACCCCACAGTTTCTCGCCTCGATTTCCGTCAGCGGCGGTGATCCGGTCGGCGGCAGCGACACCTTGATCGTCGCCGGCTCCCCCGATGCCGACCCAGGTGCCGCCGGAATTCAGCCCGACGCCATCACCGTTACGCCCACCGACCTTGACGCCGCCACGATCGACCTCGTGCTCGATCCGGCCGGCATCAATGTTTCGCTGCCGCGCATCTTCATTGGACTCAGCGAGAAACTCATTATCGATGGCCGCGGCGGCGATGACCTGCTGACCGTGATGGGCGATGGCTTCGACCCAAACAATACGACCGCCGACGTTTTCATTCACACTCCCGGCGCGACTCGCGATTCGGGGCACATCGCGCAGTCTTCGACCACCATTGTCGCGCCGCTGACGACCGTCAACCTGCTCGGCGTGAACTATCAAAACCTCGGCGTGGCGGGCACTGTCGCTATCAATGGCGGCAGCGTCCTGGCCGGTGATATCGACAGCCTGACCGTGCTTGGCACGGGGGGCGCGGACACCCTGAACGCCCGCTTCACCGCTCAAAATGCCATCGCGGCCAGCTTGACCGACACCGCCGGCGTGCATGTCGCTGTCACCAGCGTGGCCGTCGAGAACTACGAGCTGCGGACCCTCGAATCGGCCGACATCATTAACCTGCAGGCCCCAATCGATGTCACCGGCACGTTCAGCGTGTTCGGAGGCGGCCCCAGCGGCGGCATCCCTGCCGGCACCGATGTCCTGACCTTGCTCGGCGCGGCGGGGACCGACGAAGTCGTCGGAATCGCCCCGAGTGCGATCAATCCTCTGTTGCAGAGCATTACTGGTCTTGGCGGAGCGGGAGGAGCGACCATCGTCGTGGGCGAGGTCGAAGCGATCGGCTATGTGGCGGTGCCCGGCGGCGCGGGAGACAACCTGACGGTTACCACCGGAAATCAAGACGACACGGCCCGCCTGGAAGGTGGTCTCGCCTTCGACGTGGTGACTTCCAATACCTTGCCGACCGTGGCGTTCACCGGCGTGAACAACTTTGTGCTCAATATGGTCGCGGGGATCGATGCGGTGACGGTCAATCCCTCGTTCTTGCAAAACGCCCTCACTTATCAAGTGCAAGCCTCGCTCAGCGACACCGTCAATTTTGAGGGGGCTCAGGATGCTGACCTGTGGACCCTGACCAATCCTGCTGGTGCTGATCTGCTGCTGACCGACAATTCAGCGGCCCATACCAACGCGGCCGTGAGCGTGCTCACGGTTGGTGGTGGCCTGGCGGGCGTCAATCTGAATACCCTCGGCGGCGACGACACGGTGACGGTCAACGTGGCTGGCGCGGCCTCCGATGTGATCGGCAATGAGCTCACCTATGACGGCGGCACTGGCCGGGACACGCTGATCGCCACCGGCACGCCGGTAACCGCGGTCAACAGCGTGACCTACACGCCTGGCCCGTCGAATAACCAGGGTCGATTGCTCTATCAGTCGCTGGCTCCCGCCACGCTGATGACCATCAACTTCCTCAACCTGGAACCGGTAATCGACCTCGTGGTTGCCGCTTCGCTGGTCGTCAACGGTACCAACGCCGACAACGCCATCAACTACACTGCCGGCACTGTGGCGGGCAATGGCCTCGTTTCGGTCGATGCCTTTGAAACCATCGAATTCGCCAACAAGCAAACCCTGACCATCAATGCCCTCGCGGGTGACGACGTGGTCCATTTGGCCAATCCCAACACCCCCACGGCGCTGACAGGGATCACGGTGAACGGGGGAGATCCGACCGCGAGTGACAAGCTGATCGTGAATGGCACGGCTGGCAACGATACGATCAACTACAGCGTTGGCGGTTTGGGTGGCGGGACGGTATTAGTGAACGCCCTCCCTCTGGTGACGTTCACGACGACCGAGGCCTTGACCATTGATGGGCAGGGTGGCACCGACGCCTTGACCATTACCACGCTTGCCGGTGCTGACACCCTCTACTACACGCCCGGTGCGGTCCCCGACGCGGGGCACATCGATGTTCGCCGCTCGGGTGCCGGAGGCGGCACTTCGCGAACTCCTCTCGAATTTGCCCAAATCGGCGCGAATGGGACCGTCACCTTCGCGAACACGGGTGGAACGCGCGAGGACGCCCTGATTCTCAACGGAACGGCGGCCGCCGAGACCTTCAACGTCACCACGACAACGGTGCGAATCACGCAATTTTCCTTGCCGTCGAACCCGATCACGAACGTCATTAATCCCACGGGCATTTCTGGTTTGACGTTGCTAGGCCACGACGGCGATGACAGCTTCTCGATCCCCGGAAATCACCCGTTCACTTCGGGTGTGTTCGTGGATGGCGGCAACCCCGGAGCCAGCGATACCTTGACCTACACGGGGACGGGTAGCGACGTATCCCTCAATTTGCAGGCTGCGGCGATTGTGCAGACCGGATCACCGGTCGTTGGCTATAGCGGAATCGAAATCATCAATCTGGTCGCGAGTGGTGCCGCCACCACGACCACGATCACCGCCACCACCACCGACGACGACCTGACCGTCACCCCCTTCTCACTCACCAGCGGCAAAGTGCAAACCGGTCTCGCCGTCCAGCAAAGCGGCCAGGTGGCCCCGAACGTCGTTTCCCCGCTCATCAACTACAGCAACC
>JANRLS010000044.1:0-18215 GCA_033762315.1 Pirellulaceae bacterium | reverse complement strand
CCGCCATGCGCGTTAAGCTGGAATACGGCAAGCAAGGGCTCTATGCCGAGTTGCCCGACGAGCGGATCGTGCGGACGCTGTCGTATAAGGATGCCACTCCGCTGGCCGATCCCCAGGCGAGCTTGCTCGCCATGCTGGAGCGCCCCATTGGCACGCCGCCGCTGGCCGAACTGGCCAAGGGGCGAAAGGACGCCTGCATCGTCATCTGCGACATCACTCGCCCTGTGCCGAACGAGATTATCCTGCGGCCGATGCTGGAAACGCTGCACGCGGCGGGCATTCCGAAGGAGAAGATTACGATTCTCGTTGCCACCGGTCTGCATCGGCCGAATGAGGGCGAAGAGTTGGTCGAAATGGTCGGCCGCGAAATCGCGGAGAACTATCGAATCGAAAACCATCACGGCCAGGAGCTGAGCGAGCACACCTTCCTCGGAACCAGCCCCCGCGGCGTGCCGGTGTGGATCGACAGCCACTATGTACGGGCCGATCTAAAAATCACCACCGGCCTGATCGAGCCCCACCTCATGGCCGGCTTTTCCGGCGGCCGCAAGCTGATTTGCCCCGGCATCGCGGCGCTGGAGACGGTCAAGGTTTGGCATGGGCCTGATTTTCTTGAAGATCCCAAGGCCGATTGCGGCATTCTGGAGGGGAACCCCGTTCACGAGGAAAACACCTGGATCGGCCGGCATACGGGGTGCGATTTTATCGTCAACGTGGTGATCGACGCCCAACGCCGCCCACTCAAGTGGGTCGCGGGAGACATGGTCGCGGCCTTCGAAGAGGGAGTGAAATTTGTCCGCGGCGTCGTCCGCGATACCGTCGAGCAGCCGGTCGATATCGTGGTGACCAGCTGCGCGGGCTATCCTTTGGATACGACCTTCTATCAGGCAGTGAAGGGCCTGACCGGCGCTCTGCCGATCGTCAAGCAAGGGGGGACGATCGTGATGTGCGCGAGCCTGACCGAGGGGATCGGCAGCCCTCAGTTTCAGCAGCTCTTTCAGGAAAACGAAAGCCTGGAGGTGTTCGTCGAGCGAATTCTCGGCAAAGACTATTTCGTGATGGACCAGTGGCAGCTCGAAGAGCTCGCCAAGGTGCGCCGCAAGGCCAAGGTGAAGATCGTCAGCCACGGCCTGAGTGCCGACACACTCAATGGCCTGTTTGTCGAGTCGGCACCCAGCATCGAAGCGGCCGTGGCCGATTCGCTGGCCGAATATGGCCCCGCCGCCCAGATCGCCGTCATTCCCAAGGGGCCCTACGTGCTGGCCCAGGTGGCGTAGCACACTTCACGGCTCGATCCACATCCGCAGCTTTTCCGGCACCAGCCGCACCTGATATTCGGCGAGTGCCGAGCGGCCGAGCCAATTGCCGGCATCCTCGGCCTCCGGCGGAAGCACGCACGCCATCACGCCGTGCAGTTGACAGGGCCCCAGCTGAAAATAGGCGACGAGCGCTTTCCGGCAAGCGAGGCGGCGGCCGGACGGCAGCGTGATCGTCTCGCGCGGCGCGTTCTCAGCTGGCACGATTCCCGCCGCTTCGGCGGCGCTAGCGGTAAGCACGATCTCCGCCGGCAGCGAATCGCTCCACGAAAACGTCACCGCCGCCACTTCGTCCACCAATGCCGTGACGCGCGTTTGCCCGCTTTGCAAGAAGATCGGCGTCCAACTAGTTGCCACCAGCCGCTCGTGGTCGGCGAGCCGCGAAAGCTCGGGCTGATAGTTCCGCTGCGGACCGAGCTTTTGCCCGTCGCCGGCTTGGCGCAGGGCGCGGCGCACGTCGGGATCATCGGCCAGCGCGCGATACTCCTCGTTCATGATCACCGCGGTCTGCCTAATCCAGGCGACGTCGGCCAACATCGCGTACCGCTCGCTCGACCACTGGGCGACGCGGCCCCGAATTTCGGCCACCGCGCCGAGTCGCGCCGGCTCAACCGCGATTCCCTCCAAGGCCGCGATTTGCCGCTCGATGGCCCCGCGCTGCGGGTCGCTGGGCGATAGCCGCCCCAAGGACTGCTTGAGGGCCAACATCGCCGGCTGGTTGTCGCGCCAGAGCCGAGCATTCTGGTCGATGGCCGCTTCCAGGTCTTTCTCGGTGCCGATCAGGCGCTCGCGGCGCTTGGGAAGCCGGGCCAGCCGGTCGCGCAGCTCGATCTCGCGCGTTAGCAGCCAGTACTTATCGGCCAATAAGCTCAGCCCCCGCGCTGCCAGGAACTCGGCCGGCGCGGTCTCGTTGCCGTGGAGCACGCCGGACGAACCGCCGACAACGAGCGCCGACAAGATGAGCCTCGCCAGCAGCGAAGAGCGGATTCTTGGTAGGGCTGCCATTATCACACCAACCATCAGTCTAGCCGATGCGATAAGCCGCGCGGAACATGCCGGAAGTAGCGGCCGCCCGGATTTCCTTGCGGCGGGATGGTTCAGCGAGTCGATGAAAGCGTCGAATGGACTCGCCCCGGCCTCGGCCGGTCTCGAACGGAAACGCCCCCTGGCAGCCAAGGCGAGCATCTCATGTGGCGTGCATTCTTTCTCGCGATCGGGATCTTTTCGTGTGTGATCGGGGCGCAATGCCTGGTTGTCGATACGTTCGTCATGGCGGGTGAGCCGGCAACGGTCGCCGCCGCGCCGCGCGACGCCACCCCCGCGTCGCTCTTTGGCTCTCCCGCTCCCGCCCCGGCAACGCTGGTCGGCGGAACGAAGAAGAATGTCAAACCCCCGGAATGGGCACCCTGGAGCCTGCTCTCGGCTGGGGCAGTCATCATTCTCTATTCGCTGACGCTCAACCGGGCCGGTGCCTGATCGTTTGCCTTGGCCGCGTGGCGGCGGTAAGATACGGGGAATCCGCCCTTCTTCCCGCCCGGAATCGCCCGCCATGCTTCGTTCGCGCTCGCTGCTGGTGTCGCTCCTGCTTCCCGCTCTGCTCGCCGCCGATTGGCCCCAGTGGCGCGGCCCGAATCGAGATGATGTCTCCACCGAGACCGGCCTGCAATCCGAGTGGGCGGCTAATGGTCCCTCGCGGCTCTGGCTATCCAAGGATGTCGGCATTGGCTATTCCGGTTTTTCGGTCGTCGGCGACACGCTTTACACGATGGGGGCCAAGGCCGATGGCGAACATCTGATCGCGGTGAACGTAGCGGACGGGACGACCAAGTGGTCCACGCTTCTCGCGCCGCTCTACATCAATCGCTGGGGAGACGGCCCACGATGCACTCCCACCATCGACGGCGAGCGGGTGTTCACCCTGTCCGGCAAGGGAATTCTCGCCTGCGTCAATCGAGCCGATGGCCTCGTCATTTGGAAAGTCGACCTGAAGGATTTTGGCGGCAGCCCGCCGAACTGGGGTTACTGCGAAAGCGTGCTGATCGACGGCGAAAAGTGCCTCTGCACGCCCGGCAACAAGGAAGGGGCGATTCTGGCCCTCGACAAGCGCTCGGGCGAGAAAATCTGGCAAAGCAAGGACTTCACCGACGGCGCACAATACGCCTCGATCATCGTCGCCGAGCACGGGGGCAAGCGGCAGTACATTCAGCTGACGCAGAAGAACTTCGTCGGCATCGATGCCGCCACCGGCGACGTCCTCTGGACCGCTCCCTTCGACGGCCGCACCGCCGTCATTCCCACCCCCATTTATCACGACGGCTGCGTCTATGTCGCATCGGGCTATGGAGCGGGCTGCAAAATGATTCGCCTCTCGTCCAGCAACGAGGCGGAGGAGGTGTACGTCAACAAGAACATGACCAATCACCACGGCGGCGTAGTGCTGGTCGGCGATCATCTGTATGGCTATTCCGATGGCAAGGGCTGGATATGCCAAAACTTCCAAACCGGCGAGATCGTCTGGAGCGAGAAAAACAAGCTCGGCAAGGGAAGCCTCACCTGTGCCGGCGGCAAGCTCTATTGCTACGACGAACGCAAGGGTGAAGTGGTGCTGATCGATGCCACCCCCGCCGGCTGGCAAGAGCATGGCCGCTTCAAGATCGACCCGCAAACGACCCTACGCAGCCCCAGCGGCGGCATTTGGACGCACCCGGTCGTGGCCAATGGCAAGCTCTTTTTGCGCGATCAGGACCTGCTAGCCTGCTACGACATCAAGGCGAACTAAGCGAGCAGCTTATCGACCACTTTGCCCCCTTGGTCGGTCAGGCGGACGCTCAGTCCCTTGTAGTTGACCGCCAAACGGCGATGATCGAAGCCGAACTGCCGCAGGATCGTCGCATGCAGGTCGTTGATGTGGACGGGGTCTTTGGTCACTCCCCAGCCGATTTCGTCGGTCTCGCCGTGGGTGTGGCCCCCTCTGAAGCCGCCGCCGGCCATCCAGACGCTGAACGCAAATGGGTGATGGTCGCGTCCCGGTCGCTCCGGCAGGATGCCGCCGCGATTTTCGGCCAGTGGCGTGCGGCCAAATTCGCCGGCGAACACCAGCAGCGTGCTGTCGAGCATCCCCCGCTGCTTGAGATCCTTGATGAGCGCGGCCAAGGGCTGGTCCGCCATGCCAGCGCAATACTGCAACTCGTTGTCAAGATCGCTGTGATGATCCCACGAGGCATGAACGAGCGTGACGAATCGCACTCCGCGCTCGACGAGCCTGCGGGCGAGCAGGCAGTTGCGGGCAAATTGCTTATAGACGTTCGGCCCACCTCCGCGCGGGCTGGCCACTTTCGGCTCCGGCCGGTCGCAGCCATACATGTCGAGCGTGGCCTGCGATTCGCGTGACAGATCGACCAGTTCCGGTGCCGACGACTGCATCCGAAAGGCCAACTCATAGCTGGCGATGCGGCTGGCGATTTCAGGATCGTTCAACGTTTCCAGCCGGCGGCGATTGAGGCTGGCGATCGCGGCGAGTCCTTCTTCCTGCATGTCGGTGGTAATGCCGGGGGGATTGGCCAGGTTGAGGACCGGGTCTCCCTTATCGCGGAATAAGACCCCCTGATAACTCGACGGCAGGAAGCCGCTGGTCCAGTTCGAAACCCCGCCGCTGCCGCCGCGACCGGCAGTGAGCACGACATATCCCGGCAGGTTCTCCGATTCGCTCCCCAGGCCATAGGTGAGCCACGAGCCGAGGCTCGGCCGCCCGAAGCGGGGAACGCCGCTCATCAGCATTAGCTGCGCGGGATGATGGTTAAAGGCATCGGTATGCATCGAGCGGACGAGGCAGATGTCGTCCGCGCAGCCCCCCAAATGCGGCAGGAAATCGGATAATTCCATGCCGCACTCGCCATGCTTCTGGAAGGAGCGTTTGCTGCCGCTGAGGACGGCGGTCTCCTTTTTGATGAAGGCGAAGCGGACCTTGGCGGTCATCGAATCGGGGAGCTTTTGCCCATGCATTTGGTTCAGCTTGGGCTTGGGATCGTACAGGTCAATGTGGCTTGGCGCTCCCTCCGGTAGGAAAAAGATGCACGCCTTGGCTTTCGGGGCAAAGTGCGGCGCTTTCGGTGCCAGCGGATCAGCCGAGCGGTCTGGCCCCTCGTCCGCCGCCAGCAACCCCTCGCGCCCCAAGAGCGACGCCAGCGCCGCCAAACCCAGCCCAGAAGCGCTCGAAGTGAAAAACTGACGGCGGGCAAGCGTGGGATTAGGGTTCATCGGAGTGATTAGGAAAGGGAACCACGGATAACGCGGAATACACGGATGGGAGAAAGTGGCCACGGAAGACAGATCTTGGGTGTATTTGCACTCATCGGACACTCAGCGATCCAGTCAGGACCGACTTGGTGATTGTTAGCCGCAAATTCGTGCTCTGCATGAATCCATCATCCGATCGATTTCACCAACCTCGTTTTTCTCATTCGTTCTGCTGCTCATCCGCGCTCTCCGCGTTATCCGTGGTTAATCGTTCGCTCACCGGCGAACCATTGAGATCTGGCGAGAGCGAGTTGTACATTCGGGTTCATGGGAATCACCAGAAAAGGGAACCACGGATAACGCGGAATACACGGATGGGAGGAAATGAATCCGGAGCGAGGCGAAAACTACGAGGACTCTTCGGCCTGATTGTCTTTGCTTCGCAAGACACGTTTCCATTGCAGTTTGACGTACTTGAAATTCAGCAGCAGTGCCAGGTCCAAATTCGTAATCGCCAGGTAGCCAAGCATTTGCGCAACGTGCGTTTCGGTATAGCTCGTTACGACCTTGGGGTCCGCAATAACGAGTTCATCCACAATCAAGTCGGGAACCAGCGTGCCAATCAATTGCCCCCGGTAGGTCACAGGAAACTTCTTTTGCTGCTCAACGCGATGCCCGCGCGCGAGCAGTTCGAGGACTAATGCCCGTTCATAAATTTTTTCGTCGAGGCCCGGTCGCAACGTATTCAGTACCTCCATCGCCGCTCCGATGATCGAGTGGCTTAGCTCTTCGTGCAGCAGCTTTCCCAAGTGCGTGGTCCTTTTCTCAATTCGCTTTGATCTGGTCTCTCATCCGTGCTCTCCGCGTTATCCGTGGTTAAACATCCTCTTCCCTTCTGCGCTATTCTCGCACGATAAACTCGTCCAAATTCAATAGCGCCCGGCCGACGCTGATCCAGGCGGCGAGATCGGCAAGGTGAGTGCCAGCGGGCTGCGGCGCGGGGCCAACCAACTGCCTGGCCGCAGCCTGGTCTTGCTGGGCGAGTTGAACCTGCGTGTCGTAGAGCTTGAGCACATCGCCAAGCTCGGCCTCGCTCGGCGGGCGAGAAAGCGCCAGCGCGAAGGCGTGGCGCGCCCGGGCGTGGGCCGTCTGGCGCGGATCGGCGCTCGCGGGAACTTCAGCCACCACGCGGCGGCCGAGCGCTTGCGCACACTCGAAAAAGACCGGGTCGTTCCACAGGGTCAGGGCCTGCAGGGGCGTATTGCTCGTTTGCCGGCGGGCGGCACACTCGTTGCTGTCCGGCGTGTCGAAGGTCATCAGCATCGGATAGGGGCTGGTCCGCTGGAAAAACGTGTACATCGCCCGACGATAGCGGTCGCCACCCCGGCTTTCGACCCACTTCGCGCTGTTGGCATAGGTGACGCTCGCATACTCGGCCGGTTGCGGGGGGCGAACGCTGGGGCCGCCGATTCGCTCGGCGAGTTGGCCGGCGGCGGTCAGCGAAATATCGCGAATGATCTCCGACTCGACCCGCCGCCGCGCCTGCCGGGCGAGCCAGACGTTCTCCGGATCGATCACGAGCAAATCGGCCCGCGGCGCGGACGACTGCCGATAAGTCGCCGACAAGATAATGGTTCGCACCAGGTCTTTCAGGCTCCAGCCGGCCGCGTATTCGCTCGCCAGCCAGTCGAGCAAATCGGGATGCGAGGGCTTCTCCCCCTGTTTGCCGAAATCGTCACTCGTTGAGACAATGCCGCGGCCGAATAGCTGCTGCCAGACCCGATTGGCCGCCACTCGCGCCGGCAGCGGATTGGCCGGATCGACCAGCCACGCCGCCAGATCAAGCCTGTCAGGCGTTTTGCCGCGCGGTTGGATCGGCGGCAGCACGGCGGGAGTCCCCACGGTCACGGCGTCGCCGGGGCTCAAAAAATCTCCCCGCAAATGGATTCTCGTCGCGCGGGGCTGGGCCAGTTGACTGACCGTCTGCGCTTTGCAATCGTCGGGCAATTTGGGGGCTTTGGCCTGATGCTCGGCAACCGCCTGCGTCAGCTTTTTCAGCTCCGGGTCGATGGTGCGATAGTATCCGCGGAGGGCTTGCTGTTCCTCGCGGGTTCGCTCCAACCGTGGCTTGGCGAGGGCCTCGGCAGCGGCGGCGGGAACCCCTTCGAGCGGCACCGGCAAGGCCGAGGTGGAATACGACAGCCGAAAGCGGCCGATATTGTGCGGGTCTTTGAGGTTATACGACTGATCGAGCGAGATAAACAGTTGCGTGCCGCCGAGATACCCCAGCGGCTCTTTCAACTCGAAGACCGCGACATGTCGCTGGCCGAATTGCGGGCTGATCGCCCAACCATCGGTCTTCACGTCGTTCGTCGCCAGCTCGACGCCCCACTCCTTTTGGGCAAAATCAGCCTTCGCGCCGCCGATTTCCACGTCGGTGGCCGGGGCAAAATCACCCACTGGCCGGGCACTGACACTAAAGGTGGCCAGCACGAAATTGCCGCTTTTGCTACGCCCCGGCCCTTGTTTCGGCAGACTCGGATCGGGAAGCACTTCGAGCCGCAAGGCCGTCGCCTTGCCCGAGGGGATCGTCGCTTCGAGGTAATAAACGTCGGAAAGCTCGTTGCGCCCGCTGACCAGCACCGAGCCATCGGGCTGCTTGGCCATCGTCGCTTCGTGTTCGGAGCGACCGGACGAAAGGTCGAGTGATTGCCAGACGGCCGGCGGACCGGTGAGCTTGGCCTCCCAGGCTTCTTCCGCTGCAGCGAGCGATTGTGTTTCGTAGGCCGCAACGGCAGCCTCGAGTGTTTTCAGCTTTTCAGCATGCGCCAACTTATCGGCGGCGAGCTGCGCAACTTCAGCGGCGGTCGGGGCTTCGATGTCCGTTTCCTGCAGGCTATCGAAAAAGGCATATAGCGAAAAATATTCGCGCTGGCTGAGCGCATCGTATTTGTGCGAGTGACACTGCGCGCAGCCAACTGTCAGACCGAGCCAAACCGCGCCGAGGGTGTTCGTGCGATCGACCGTCTTTTTCACCCGGTCTTCCTCGGGATCGGCTCCCCCTTCCGTGTTGTGCAGCGTATTCCGATGAAAGCCGCTGGCGGTCCGCTCGGCGATGCCCGCCCCCGGCAAGAGATCGCCCGCGAGTTGCTCGGCCGTGAAGCGATCATACGTCAGGTCGGCATTGATGGCTTGAATGACCCAATCGCGGTAACGCCAGGCAAACGGTCGCGGCTTGTCCTTCTCATAGCCATCGCTGTCGGCATAGCGGGCGAGATCGAGCCAATGGCGGCCCCAGCGTTCGCCGAAGTGAGGCGAGGCGAGCAGGCGGTCGATCACCCGCTCGATCGCGTCGGGGCGCTCGTCAGCCAGAAAGGCTTCGACCTCGGCCGCCGAAGGGACAAGACCGACAAGGTCCAAGTGCAAGCGCCGCAGCAGCGTAGCGCGCTCGGCGGCGGCCGATGGCTTGAGCTTCAGTGCTTCGAGCCTGGCCAGCACGAACGCATCGACGGGACTCGCCAGCCACGCGGAATCGGCCACGTGTGGAGGAATGGTGCGGCGAACCGGTTGAAACGACCAGTGCCGGGTAGCGGCTTGGGCGAGGTCGGCGTCGTCGGGCCACTTGGCCCCTTGATCGATCCAGGCCCGGACGAGGCCGATTTCGACGGCGGTCAGGGGCTTCCCCTTCTCCTCCGGCGGCATGCGGCCGAATTGGTCGTCCACGCCGGCGATCATCCGCACAAGACGGCTTTGCGCGCTATTTCCGGCGACGATTTCGGCCCCGCTATCGCCCCCTTCCAGAGCCCGCTTTTTCTGATCGAGCCGCAGCCCCCCCTCTTGATGCTCCGAACCGTGGCAAGAGTAGCAATGCTTGCGAAAGAGGGGCTGAATATCGGCCGCGAAATCGACCGGACGACTCGTCGGTGGCGGCACCGCGGGCTCGGCCGCGAATACGCGGACCGAAAAGCACGCCACAAGCAGGCCGAAAGCCAGCGGCCGAAGCGAATGCCGCGAATTTACGAGGTAGGGAGCCATGATCGACCGGAAAAACGAGGTCTTGCGCGGGCTCGCCGGCGAATATCGAAACGGATTGGCGAGGGCAACGATTCGGGACGCGAGCCTTCCGAGGTGGGGAACTTCATTGGAACAGGCGCAAGTGTTGGCGTCAAACAAACTTGCGCCAAAAACCAGCGTTGGGCTGGCACTTTAGTCGGAAGTTTCGCCCGAATGTTGAACGGTGACGATTCGGCGCTTCGTAGCGGGCAAACTGTAACGCTTGTGACGTTTCCTCCCGGCGTAGCGAACGTGCGGATTGCTCTGGCGACGACCAGCCACACCGGTGCTGCGACGATTTGCGGCAGTTTGCGACGATGACTACCCATAACGTGGGAGGCGCGGCAAAGCGCCAAGGAATCCACGTCGCTTCGGATTCGGGCGGGATTGCCGTTCGAAATGTCTTTCACACGGAGGTGAACACCATGCAGATCTCTCTGCGCGGGATGTTTCTGGCGGCCCTCATGACCGGTCCGGCGTGGCTTTCGGCCGCGGCCAGCGAAGGAATCGCGATTCATTTCATCAATGGCCAGGCGTATGACGCTGCGGCCGCCCAGGTTTCCTACAACAACACCGAAATGCTGCTGAATGGCGGCTGCGCGGCCCCGGCGGGGTGCGCGGCGGCGGCGGCACCAGCGGCTCCTGGCTGCGCGGCGGCCGCCGCGCCGACTTGCGGGGCCGACCCCGCCTGCGGAGCCGATCCCAGTTGCACGGCGGCGTGCGATGCCGACTGCGACGACTGCGATGATTTCTGCGACTTTGGGCCGTTCCTGGCTTGCAAGCGCTGGAACATCATCGCCGGCGCACCGATCATGGTTCGCAACAACGTCCCCGAGGGGATTATCACCAGCGGCGGTCTCGTTCCGTCCGGCGATGGCCCAGAGAAGGAAGTCGGCCCCGGCTCGGGGTTATACGCCGGTTTTCAAGGGAGCGCCATTAAGTATCGCGATAACTTCCGCGACTTGGAATTCGGCATCCTCGCGATGGGGAACGGCGGACCGTTCCGCTTCGACCCAGTGGGCCCAGGATCGACCCTCGAGCCCTTCATTCCCGCCGGGCCGGGCATCGCCATCAGCCAATACAAGAGCGACATTTTCAGCATCGAGGGGAATGTTCGCTTCCGCCGCAGCGACCGCTTCTCGTGGATCGCGGGGGTTCGTTATATCAACCTGAACGAGACGATGGTCGCCACCGTCGCCCCGGCGGCGGGCGAGGTCGCCATTGGTGCGGTGCAGGTGTCAAACAATCTGTTTGGCAGCCAGCTCGGAGCGAGCGCGATTCTCGCCCAGGGTGGACGCTGGACGGTGAACGGCGTGGCCCGCGCGGGCATCTATTACAACGACGCGAGCAACGTCGTAGCCGGCGTGCTGGGAACCACTCCCTTCCTCAGCCAGCAAGACGCCAATCCCATTGCCTTCGAAGCCGATACCCAGCTGATGGCCACGTATTGGATCACCGATCACCTCGGCCTGCGATTTGGCTATCAGGTGATGGTGTTCGACAATGTCGCCGTCGTCCCGACCCAGCCCAGCTCGCTACTCGGTAACGGGATCGACACCAATTCGACGCCGTTCTGGCACGGAGCGCTGGTCCAGGCCGAAGTGACCTGGTAACGGCCAGCGGTTGCTCGATCGCGATAACTTCTCCGCGGACGTGAGTCGCCAGCCGATTCGCGTCCGCGGCCGTTTGTTGGCCATTGCCAGCCGCGACTACGGCACCGCCACGGCCGCCGGCTTCGGTGGATCGGCGGTCGTGGGCGAGACGCCGGTATCCACCAGCAAATAGCCCGACCAGAAGAACGGGTGATCGACCTTCATCCCGTCTGCCGCGCGCCCCACTTTGACCCGCGGCTCGGCAGCCGGATCAAGTATGCGATCGCTCGTGAGCTGCACGCTACGCCGCCAGGCGGTCGCCGCCGGAACATGTGGCAATTCCTGCGCGAATTCACGCATCAGGTCGATGGTGCTTTGCCCCCCCACGCGCCATCGGCTGAGCAGGATCGTCCGGCTGCCGCTGGCCATCAGCCCACAAACGGAGAGGAAGACTTCCTCGCCGGTTCCCCCTTTTTTCAGGCCATATTCGGCCGGGGTGTGGAAACCGGGAAAAACGAACTGCTCCGGCCCGCTGAAGGGGAGCAAGCTCCACTCGGCGAGCGAACTGCCTGGCTTGCCGGCATCGATCTGTAGCGGAGACCAGCCAAACGGGAGCTTTTCGGGGTCTTCCACCTCGGTCATCAGTACGAGGCGGTCGCAAGTGGCCGCCAGAATGCCCGCCGGACCGGCCAGTGGCGAAGTGAGCAAAGTCGTATCTTCAATGGACGAAATCTCGGTGGCGGCCGCTTCACTAAGCGAATCGACCTCGCGCGGGAATAGTTTCCCCGCGACGACCGCTGTTCGCGTCAAGCGTCGGGGAATTCGCCCATCGGGAAAGGCGAGGCCGAGCGTCGGCGCGTAGCGAACTTCCATCGTGCTCAAGAGGGGTTGCGGGGCGGCCCCGCTCGCCAGAGGTAGCGCCTCGAACGGCAGATACCACAGGGGACCATCGGGAACGACCACAAGCTGCGAATACTTGGCCCAATCGGCGGGCTTGGTGTCGTTCGTCAGCGCCTTGAGCAAGCGCTCGGCGGCGGGTCGCCAGGCGTTGGGGGCGAGATCGTCGGTCGAAACGGGCTGCGTCCGGTCGTAGTGCCCCATTCCTTTCAGCATTTCGGCGACATCGGCCCGCACCTTCGTCGGCTGGGCGACGGCAAAATGCCCGTAGCGATCTTTCGAGAGCGCGAAGCCGTGAACGTTGCGAGTGGTCGCCAGATAGGCGAAGACCAGCGTCCCGTCGGGAATTTGCTTTTGGATGTCCTTGGTCTCGCGGAGCGGCGGAAACGCCACTTCGGCCGGCGCGCGTTCCAAGGCAATCAGCTGCAGCAAAAGTTCCTGCCCGGCGCTCGTCTGGGCGAGGTCGGTCAGCAGTTCGGCTTGCTTCTTCTGTTGCGCTGCGTCAGCCGGAACGAGCGGCAAAGCGTCGAGCTCCCCCTTCACGGCGGCGGCGCGCTTCGAGAGCTCGGCGAATTTCGGATACTTGAGCAGCAGGTCTTGCCGCTGCAGGACGGCTTCGGCGGAGAGGGCGTCTTTCGGCGCTTCTAGCACCCATCGCAGGGCGAGCAACCGGCCGCCGAGGGCCTGCGTCGAGTGAAAACGATGGCGGCGAATCCGATCCGCGATGTTGAGGGCCTTTTCCTGCTCTTTGCGCACGAGCGACAGCTCAAACCAATGTTCATAAGGGAGCGGATGCGGCACCGTGCCGACCGCCAGCGTATCGAGCGGGTCAGTAATCCAGTCGAGCCGGCTCGATTCGCGGAGGACATCGGTAAAGAGCAGATCCGCCACGCGCTCGGTGACACTATTCGAGACAAACCAGGCATCCGCCAGGCCGATCTGAAACAGCCGCTTCGAGCTGGCCTTTTGATACGTCATAGCGGCGGCGAGGGCCGTTCCTCCCGCGCGGGCATTGCCGCTTTGCAGGGCGATGCGAGCCGCTTGATAGTTAAGCCGTGAGCCAATCGCGCCAAGGGCCATCTCGTTTCGGCCGAGGGCCTTGGTTCCATCGGCCACGGCCGCGGCCGCGGCGGGCAAATTTCCCAGCGTGATGAGATTGTCGGCCAGGCAGGTGAACAACGACGTTTGCAGCATCGGCACTTCGCGCGACCAGGCGGCTGCAGGCAAAAGCGGCGGATAAACCCCCTTGCCGGCCGAGGCGAGGTGCGCGAGCGAGCCAAGGCGGAAGCCCTCTTCCATCACCTCGAAGCGGTCGAAATAGGCGGCACTGATCGTCGCTTCGTGAAACAGCGTGATCGCGGCGTCGTATTTGCCCTGCTCATACGCCAGCTTGCCCAACTCCAAGAGGCCCAGGCAGGTGAGCGGATGCTCGAACTGCCCCCCCGCCAGTAGCGACTTTTGCAGCTCCGAGGCGGCCTGCGGAATTTTGTTGGCGGCGGCCAACGCCATGCCAAGCTCTAATTCGACCCAGCATTGCGACCAGTTATTCGGCGGAGCTGGGCGACGCGACAGGGCATCGACCATAAGGAGCGTGAGCTGGTCGTGTTCGCACAGGGGGCCCATGATTTCGCGGCGGCGCGACAAGGCCACTGCCGTGCAGCGGACGATTTCGCTCACCCGCACCGGCAAGAGCTGTGCCGGAGCAACCACTCCTCCCCGCTGCACCACGGCCTGGTTGTCGAGATTCCCTTGTAGGCTCTGATAGGCATCTTGATAGTGGCCGAGCGTGGTGATTCGCGTCGAGCGTCCCCAGGAAATCGTCGTGGTGATATTTTGCTCGGCGCCGATCCCCGCGGGAAATTCGCACCGCAGCATCCAGTCGCGATCGGCCAAAAATTGCTTGCAGGCCGAGTTGTACTGGTCGAGGGCGCTCGTCAAGTCCCCCATCTGGTAGTAGCACTCGCCCAGCATCGTATGGAAGCAGATCGAATCGATCCACCGTCCCTCCGAGCTGGCGAATCCATCTCGGGCCGCCTCGCGAAACCGTCCCAACGCGGTGCGAAAATCGCCGTCAAAATACGACCCAAAGCAGAGCAGATAGCCATCATGCGGCACGTTTTGTGGGCCACGCTGAGCGAGTGCGGGCTGCGTGCCCAAGCTCAGCAAAAGCGCCGTGACCGCCAATCCGAGGGAACCGCGCAAGTTACCGGCAAGCATCGTCTGTTCCCACAAAGTTGGAAGTGCAGTCCCGCCCACCGACGGGTCTGGAGCCGGCCAGGCCGTCTGCAAATTTACGCCACAGCCAGCCCTAAACCGCAACTCCGTAATCATACCGTGGGGGTCCAGCCGGGACGAATTTTCGGCTTCTAGCGGGTAGATTAATCCCCTGTGGATGGCGGCGCGGCGGAGCTAAGTTCTTTCGCGACAGGCATTTGCGGCAGGACTGCCCGCGAATCGCCAGCGCGGCTAGAATACCGGCTGTCGGGTGATTACTCCCGCTGGGCGCGAACCTGGCGGCACGGTCTCCCATCCTGCCAAGCGATTCCCCTGCCGGGTCACTGCGAACCTTATCATGCCTCTCCAAATTTACATTTCGGGCCAGTTCTTTAGCAAAGAAAACGCCAAAATCAGCGTCTATGACCACGGCCTGCTCTATGGTGACGGGGTTTTCGAAGGAATGCGCAGCTACGGCGGCAAGGTCTTCCGCTTGCGGCAGCATCTCGACCGCTTGTGGGATTCGGCTCGGGCGATATGGCTCGAAATCCCGATGACCCAGGACGACCTGGCGAAGGCGGTGAACGACACCCTGGCGATGAACAACATCAAGGATGGCTACATCCGCCTGGTGGTGACGCGCGGCGCGGGAGCGCTTGGCCTCGATCCCAACAAATGCAGCAATCCGCAGGTGATCGTCATCGCCGACCATATCCAGCTTTATCCTCAAGAGATGTACGACGAGGGGTTGTCGATCATCACCGCCAGCACAATCCGCAACCATCCGGCCGCTCTCAGCCCGCGGATCAAATCGCTGAACTATCTGAACAATATCATGGCCAAGATCGAGGGGTTGCAAGCCGGCTGTGTTGAGGCCTTGATGCTCAACGCCAAGGGGGAAGTCGCCGAATGCACAGGCGACAACATCTTCATCATCCGCAAGGGAGTGCTGCAAACGCCGCCGATTGACGCGGGAATTCTCGAGGGCATCACTCGCGAAGCGGTGCTGGAGCTGGCCGCCGAACTGAAAATTCCGGTCCAGCAGATTCCGCTTGTCCGGCACGACATTTTCATCGCCGACGAGTGTTTTCTCACCGGCAGCGCCGCCGAGATCATCCCTGTCGTCAAGCTCGACAGCCGCCAGATCGGCGACGGCCAGCCCGGCCCGCTCACCAAGCAGCTGAAAGTGCGATTCCACGCCCTGACGCGCGAGTGAACCGGCTATTTGGCATGGCCGAAAAGCGCGGCGACGGCGATTCGCCCTACCTCGGTTCCATCGATGACGACGGGCACTTCCGCGCCGATTCCAAACGTTGCCCGGTCCTGATAGGCCGGCGAGCGCGATTCGCCGTTGGGCCGCGAATAGACCTCCACCTCTTCCGCTGCAACATTGACGACCCAATACACCCGCAATCCCGCGCGAGCGTAAATTCGCTTCTTGCGCGTGCGATCGCGCTGTAGTGATGAGTCGGCAATCTCCACCACCAAGGCGACGTCTTCGGCACCCGGATGCCGGTCGGCGAAACTCTCGAGGCTGCCGCGAACCACCAATAAATCTGGCTCCGGCTCGCTGTCGGCCGTGGTGAGCGCCCCTTGCTCATCGACAAAATAGGAGGCAGTGATGAGCCGCTCCAAGAGTCGCCGCAATGCCCGGCGGACGTATTCGTGCTTTGGTCCCTTGGTCATCTTCGGCACCAGCCAGCCTTCGAGCAGTTCGACCGGATCGCCACTCGCCAAAATCCCCGCCTCCAGCATCGCGTGATAAGCCCCCACCGATAGTCCGCAGCACGGCTCATCGGGCATGGCCGCCGGCAGCAGTGTCGGCTGGGCTTGCAATGGAATGTGGTAGGGAGCGTTCATCGTTTCGACTCTTTCCTGACAATCTACTCCATCGGCCCCTGATTCGCGACTTCCGACCTGTATTCGGCGCGCGTCTTCTCGGCTCGGCGCAGGTCTCCGTTCGGCGCGGGTCTCTGACCCCGCTGGAAACCGGTCCCCGTTCGGCGCGGGTCTCCGACCCCGCCGGAAACCGGTCCAACCTGTTGGCATCCGACCGGTGCCCACCTAAATCCGCACGAAAATCCGCTGCCGGTAGAGCCAATAGAGAAACAGCCACAGGACCACGAGCGTGGCGAGGCCGGCCAGTAGCGGGGCATAGGGGGCGAGGCCGGCGGTTGGAGCGAAGATGTCTTTCGATGCCAGGAAATGGCTGAAGTGGATGCGGAGCGAGTTCTGAATGAACTGTTCCCAGCCGTGAGCAACGAGGTAGGCGAGGATCGAGTTGGCCCCGATGACCCGTAGGGGAAAGCTCCACGCCCGCCAGCCGGCCGCATCGATGAGGGTATAGAAGGCGGCCAAGAACAAAAAGCACCAGCCGCCGCTATAGAACACCCACGAGGGAGTCCAGATCCGTTTGACGCACGGGCAGAGGCCGCTTTCGTGAGCGATAAAACCGATCAAGAGTCCCATGCCGCCGGCGAGAACCATCCAGACCGCTTTGTTCCAGACCGACCCCGCTTGCTTAATCCAGCCTCCGGCGATGAGGCCGAGAATCATCGTCGCGAGAGTCGGAATGAAGCTGAGCGTCGCATAGCCGCCGGCGTTGTGGGTGAAGGGGGCGGGGCGAGGAAAGAGGTTCAGAAACCAGGTGTCGAACGCCCAGGCGAGGTTGCTGTTCTTGTTCCAGTGGGCGTCGAAGCCCTGATAGAAATAGGGCCAATTCGGCGGCACGCCATAATCGGCATAATCGAAGTCGCGCGAGGGGAGCGGATAAAGCACGAACGCCAGCCAATAGCCGACCAGGATCGTGCCGAACGCGATCCATTGCCAGCGCTGCCGCGTCATCCCGATCAGCACGAGGGGGACATAGCCGAGGCCGATTTGCGAGAGGGTGTCTTCGAAGGTCCAGTTGGTTTGGGTCTTGCTCATCGACCGCAGAAACACGCCGAGGAGCACCAAAAAGGCCGCACGCCACAGGGCATGGGCCAGCACTTGCCACCGCGATTGCCCTCGCGCGGCCCGGCTGGCAAGTGAGAACGGCAGAGCTGCCCCGACGAGAAACGAAAAACCGGGCTGGATCAGGTCGTGCAGCGTGCAGCCCGCCCAGGGAACATGCGACTGCTGCTCGGCCAGAAAGGCCCAGAATCGGCTGCCGGGCAGATTTGCCGCGACTTTGGACAGCCGCAGCACCTCGGCCATCATCAGCAACATGACCAGGCCGCGATAGGCATCGATCGAGCCGATGCGCAGCGGTGATGCGGCGATATTGGCGGGTTTGGGAGACACGGGCGTGGCGGACACGGGCGAATCCAGGGCGGCGAAACGGCGCGGATGGCGGGCGTTCGTAAGATAGCCGATGACCGGCGGGGCGTGGAGCGGCAAGCGGAGTGCCGCCGGCCGCATCGCGTGGTAGGCAAGCGCACTGATCTTCCGCTACATTGCCGGGGCAACTTGGATTTACCGATGAATTTCGACGCGCTTTCCGATTATCTCTGGCTCTGCGTTTCGGCGGCGATCGCCGGGGGAGTAAATGCGCTCGCCGGCGGCGGCACGCTGCTGACGTTCCCGACGCTCATGGGGGTGCTGACACGCAAATTTGGCGAGGAGGCGGCGGGCGTGCTGGCCAACGGGACCAGCACCATTGCTTTGGTGCCGGCGTCCATCGCCAGCGGCTGGGGATTCCGCCGCGAGCTCGCGCATCTTCGACACCTTCTGGTTTGGCTACTTCCGCCGAGCCTGATCGGCGGAGCGCTGGGAACCGAATTGGTGATTCTGTTTCCCGATGCCTTCAGCACACTGGTTCCCTGGCTCATTCTGACCGCCGCCACCCTCTTCGCCCTGCAACCGCTGCTCGCCCGCCGGAAGCCGAAGGTAGTCGGCGAAATCGTCGGCAGCCAACCGGCCGAGG
>JANRLS010000043.1:0-13825 GCA_033762315.1 Pirellulaceae bacterium | reverse complement strand
CGGGGCGGAGTTCGTGGTCGCTGACTTCGCCGATACGATGGCCCAGACCGGGAAAAATGACCTGGTCTATTGCGATCCACCTTATGTCGATTCCCAGAAAATCTTGTACGGAGCCCAACGCTTTGATTTGTCCCGCCTGTTCGAATCGATTCGCCGCTGCAAAGAGCGCGGAACGCTGGTCGCGCTGAGCATCGACGGAACGAAACGTTCCGGCGACAAGATTTGCAATGTCGCGATTCCCGCTGGGCTGTTCGCCCGCGAGGTTCCTATTTCGTGCGGGCGCTCGATGCTCCGCCGCTTTCAAATGAGCGGCCAGACCCTCGAAAGCGAAGTGGTGGCAGACCGCTTGCTGCTGACGTTCTAGGTCGCACTTTCGGCGCGAATGCGCCTTCACCGCGCTGAATCCGCAGTGGTCCGCCATGATCTATCTCGCCGGCGCGATTCTCTTGCTGCTCATTGCGATCGCCTTCAACCTGAGTTTGCTCGCTTATGCGATGTATGTCCTGATCGCGGTCCTCGTCGTCAGCCGGTTTCTGGCTCGGCGGTGGACCGAATCGCTCGTCGCCACGCGCGAATGCAATCGTCTGGCGGCTGAGGTGGGCGAGACCATCGCCGTGGTCGTCACCCTGCAAAATACGGGCAGACTGCCGGTCCCTTGGGTGCTGCTCGAGGATGTCTTGCCGCGCGGGGCCCTGATTCATAATCCGCCGCGGTTGCAAGTGAGCGGCGAGCGACTCCAGTTGGCGATGCTCGGCGGACGAGCGAAAAAGTCGCTCCGTTATCAACTGACGCCAACCCGCCGGGGCTACTATCAGCTCGGCCCGCTGATCGTGGAAACGGGGGACCTGTTTGGTCTCCATCGGCGGTATCAAGTCGCGACGGAGCCGCAATTCTTGCTCGTCTTGCCGCGGGTGGTGCCGCTGGCGGGCTACGAAATCGCCTCGCGGCGGCCGGTGGGCGAAGTCCGCCTGACGCACCGCCTGTTCGAGGATCCGACCCGCATCAGCGGCGTGCGGGTTTATCAGCCGGGCGATCCGCTGCGGCGCGTGCATTGGCGGGCGACGGCCCGGACGGGGATGCTGCAAAGCAAAGTGTATGAGCCTTCCAGCGTCGCCGGAGCGACGATTCTGCTCGATTTTCACGCCGCGGCCCACGATCCGCGGCATGAGCCGGTGCGCAGCGAGCTGGCGATAACCGCGGCCGCCTCGCTCGCCAACGCGCTGTATCTGCTGAATCAGCAAGTGGGCCTGGTGACCAATGGCCGGGATGCGGCCGACCGGATTCGGACCGAAGGTTGGGCCCACGATCATCGCTCGCGCGCCGCCGCGCTGGCCGCCGTGGCCGACGCCCCACCGAGCGATCGCCTCGCGCCGCTCATCGTGCCGACGCGCCGCGGCCCGCAACAGTTGGTGCAAATTCTACGCACGCTCGCCCGCATCGAGCTGGCCGCCGGCCTGTCGCTGCCGGAACTGATTCTGGAAACCGCCAGTCGCCTGCCGCGCGACGCGACGGTCATCGCCATCTTGCCCCCCAGCTCGCGCGAATCGGCACTGGCCCTGGGCGAACTGCGGCGGCGGGGCATTGCGGTGGTCGCGCTGATCAATACTTACGAGGCCACCGACTTCGCCGACGCCAGCGCCCCGCTCCTCGCCGCCGGCATCGAAACCCGCCACCTCGCCGACGAAGCCGCCATCAGCACCCTTTGCCAACACCTCGCGCTGCGCTAGTCGTTCACCCACGCCTGCTCGGGGGCCGGCACGGCGCCTTGGCTCTCCAAAATTCGCCATCCCGCCCCGCGAACCAGTACACCCAGTAGGGCTCGAACCTACAACCTTCGGTTCCGAAGACCGATGCTCTATCCAATTGAGCTATGGGTGCGGGGCGCGGGTCTGACTAGGGACAGGCCCACGCGGCGCGAGGTTCGGGGGGACGGGGCCTGGCCCTCTCCGCAACGGGCCTCAGCCTGGTCGGCGGCGGGCTGGCTACACCGCCTTGTATTGGCCGGGGACAGGCAGGGCGTACCAGCCGTCGGCATCGGGCTTGACGGGGGCCTCGGCATCGAAGTTGGTGTAGGCCTCGACGGGGGCGAGCACCTTCTCCGAATTCAGAGCGTCGTCCCACTTCACTACCTTGCCCGAATAGGTGGCGAGGCGGCCGAGGATGGCGGTCATGGTGCTCTTCGCGCCCCATTCTCCTTCGTTCGGCAGGCGGCCGGCGCGGATGTCGGCAAACAGGTCGTGGTGCTCCTGCTGATGGCCGTTGGCACCCAGCGTGCTGAAGTTGTGCAGCAACTGCTTGTCGTGGCCATAGATCTTCGAGCCGCTGACGTCGGCATAGCCCTTGGTGCCATGCACGTGCTCGGAAACCGAGTCCCAGCAATCGGGCGTATGGCGGCACTGGCTAAGCATCACGGTGCCGTCGGCATAGGTGAACTCGACGGCGTGATGGTCGAAGATTTCTCCATAGTCCTTGCGGCGGATGGTGCAGCCCCCTTGCCCCTGGGCGGACACGGGATAGGCGTTCTTGATCCAGTTGATGACGTCGAGATTGTGAATGTGCTGCTCGACGATGTGATCGCCGCACACCCAGTTGAAGTTGTACCAGTTGCGAATTTGGTATTCGAGTTCGGTCTGGCCATCTTGCCGGTCCTTCGACCAGGGCTTGCGACCATTCCAATAGGCGCGGGCGAGGATGATGTCGCCGCAAGCGCCTTCTTGAATCGCCTTCACCGTTTCCATGTACTTGCGCTCGTGACGCCGCTGCAGGCCGACGGCGACTGCCAGATTCTTTTTCTTGGCTTCCTCATTGGCTTCCAGAAACTTCCGCACGCCGGCGCCATCGACCGCCACGGGCTTTTCGGCGAAGACGTGCTTGCCCGCGGCAATCGCGGCGGCAAAGTGCAACGGCCGAAAGCCGGGGGGCGTGGCCAGGATCACCAGATCGCAATCGGTTTGGAGCAAATCCTTATAAGCATCGAGACCGACGAATTGCCGCTCCTTGGGGACTTCCACCTTGTTCGGATGCTGGCCGGTGATGCCGCGGATTGCCCCCGTGACGCGGTCGGCAAAGGTGTCGGCGACGGCGACCAGCTTCACTTCGCCGCCGCTGGTGTTCATGGCTTGCACCACCGCCCCGGTGCCGCGGCCGCCGCAGCCGACGAGCCCGAGCTTGATCGTGTCGCTGCCGAAGGCGTGCGCCCCGCGGGCGATTTGCACCTGGCTGGCGGCAATCGCGCCGCCGGCAACCAGCAGCGAAGAATTGCGCAAAAAGGCCCGGCGCGAAGTGCCGGTGGATGTGGTCGATTTCTGCATGGCAAGCTCCAGACACGAAGAGGGAATAGCCGTCGGCCCCTGGGGCGGACGGAGCGGTGGCGGGCAAACCCTTACCCTACCGCACGTGGCGACCGGTTGCAATGAACTGGCCATTTTTTGCTTGGCAAACAGTTAGGCAGCCAGGTGGCGATTGCGCTCTTGCGGGAGCTGGTTCCCGCACCCCCCCGACCGTGTGAATCGACCTGCCGGCAGAGGCCAACGAACGCTGGACATTCCCTCGGCAAGTGTGTTGTAATAGGAGTGGCTTAGCCCTCCGGGGCAGGCCAGCCTGGGCCCTTTCGCTTGCGGCACAGGCTCCCTCCGGTTCTTCCGCCCGTCCTTCATCCTCGGATGACCGCGTATGCGCTCTCTCTGCCGATTCTTGCTGGCGTTTTCCTCCCCCCTGCTGTTGGCTGGTGTGATCGGGCCCGTTACCGCCGACGAGCCGCCGCTCGACTTCAATCGCCATATCCGGCCGATCTTGTCGGATGCTTGCTTCAAGTGCCATGGATTCGACGACAAAACCCGCATGGCCGACCTGCGGCTCGATACGGCCGAAGGAGCAATGGCGAAGCTCGAATCCGGCGCCGTAGCGGTGGTGCCGGGCAAGCTGGGCGAAAGCGAACTCGTCCGCCGGATTACCAGCACCGATGCGGGCGAAAGGATGCCGCCCGAAGGGAGCGGCAAGTCGCTCTCTCCCCAGCAAATCGAACTGCTGAAAAAATGGGTCGGGCAAGGCGCTCCGTACAAGCAGCACTGGTCGTTCATCACGCCGCAGCGGCAGGCGCCGCCGGAAGTCGCCAAACACAAGGATGCGGTTCGTAATCCGATCGATCAGTTCATTCTGGCTCGCTTGGAACAGGAAAAGCTCGGCCCCTCGCCCGCTGCCGACAAAGTGACGCTGCTGCGGCGCGTGACGCTCGATCTGACCGGCCTGCCGCCGACGACGGAAGAGGTGGATGCGTTTGTAGCCGACGAGTCGCCCGAAGCCTACGAGAAGGTGGTAGATCGGCTGCTCAAATCGCCTCGCTACGGCGAGCACATGGCCCGCTACTGGCTCGACGCGGCCCGCTATGGCGACACCCACGGCCTGCATCTCGATAACGAGCGTTCGATGTGGCCTTATCGCGATTGGGTGGTCGGGGCGTTCAACAGCAACCTGCCGTTCGATCAGTTCACCGTCTGGCAGATCGCCGGCGACCTGCTGCCGGGCTCGACGCTGGAGCAAAAAATCGCCAGCGGTTTCAATCGCTGCAACGTTTCGACGAGCGAAGGGGGCTCGATCAACGAAGAGGTGCGGGTCCGCTATGCCGTCGATCGGACCGAGACGATGAGCACCGTGTTTCTCGGCCTGACGCTGGGCTGCGCGGTCTGCCACACCCACAAGTTCGACCCGGTGACGCAGAAGGAGTTCTATCAGCTCTACGCCTTCTTCAACTCGGCCGCCGATGCCGCCATGGACGGCAACCAGCTTTCTCCCCCGCCGATCATGAAGCTGATGGGCCCCGAACAACAGTCGCAACTCAAATCGCTGGAAGAGCAACTGGCCGCCCTCAAAAAGCAGATCGGCGAGAAGCTGGCGAGCATCGAGTATGTCGATCCGCAAGCAGAGAAGCTGGCCGCCGCGTCCGATCCCTCCGAGCCGCGCGAGGTCGTCTGGATCGACGATGCAGCGCCGGCGGGCGCGCAGCTCGCGGGAGATAGCCCCTGGAAGTTCATCTCCAAGGACGAAGGCCCGGTGCTTAGCGGAGACAAAGCCTCGATGCGCAAGGCCCCGGCGCTCAGCCAGCACTTTTTCACTGGGGCCAAGCCGGGCCTCAAAATCGGCGAGGGGGACAAGCTGTTTGCCTATGTCTATCTCGATCCGCAAGACCCCCCCAAGGAGATCATGCTGCAATGGAACGACGGCTCGTGGGAGCATCGCTGCTATTGGGGCGAAGACGCCATCGCCTGGGGCGAGCCCCTTTCCCCCAGCCGCCAGCCGATGGGCAAGCTCCCCCAGGCCGGCGAGTGGGTACGGCTGGAGGTCGAAGCGAGCAAAGTCGGCCTGAATTCCGGCGCGGTGGTCAACGGCTGGGCCTTCACGCAGTTCGGCGGCACCGTCTATTGGGACAAAGCCGGTCTCGTCACCCGCACGCCACAATCCGAGGACCGCGGCTTCGAATCGCTCGCCGCCTGGATCACGCACATCGAGAAACAGAAGAAAGACCTGCCGAAAGAAATTTTGGACATCGTCAAAGTCGCGGCCGATAAGCGCAAGGACGAGCAAAAGGCCAAACTCCGCGAGCACTTCCTGCAGAGGGTCTATCCGGCCACCAAGCCACAGTTCGACGCCCTCTCGAAACAGCTCGACGACCTGACGAAGAAGAAGACCGACCTGGACGCCGCGATTCCCACCTCGCTGGTGATGGCCGATGAAGCGAACAAGCGGGAGACGTTCGTACTTATTCGCGGCGCTTACGATAAGCCCGGCGATAAGGTGACACCCAACGTTCCCGCGTGCTTGCCGCCGCTGCCGGAGGGAGCGCCGGCCGATCGGCTGGGGCTGGCCAGGTGGCTGGTCGATCCCCAGCATCCATTGACGGCGCGGGTCACGGTAAATCGCTTTTGGCAGCAGTATTTCGGCACCGGAATCGTCAAAACGGCCGAGGATTTTGGCTCGCAAGGGGCCTGGCCATCGCACCCGGAACTGCTCGACTGGCTGGCCCGCGACTTCATCGATTCCGGCTGGGACGTGAAGCGGCTACAAAAACTGATTGTCATGTCGGGCACTTATCGGCAATCGTCGCGCATTACGAAAGAGCTGCTCGCCCGCGATCCCGCCAACGAACTGCTCGCGCGCGGCCCGCGGTTCCGCCTCGATGCTGAGGTGATTCGCGATTCGGCCCTCTTCGCCAGCGGCCTCCTGGTCGAAAAGGCCGGCGGCAAGGGGGTGAAGCCGTATCAGCCCGAAGGAATTTGGGAGGCGGTCGGCTTTCGCAGCAGCAACACGGTGAACTACAAGCAGGACACGGGGGACGCCCTGCACCGCCGCACGCTCTACACCTTCTGGAAGCGGACCGCCGCGCCGCCGTCGCTGATGACGCTCGACGCCCCCAGCCGCGAGGCCTGCGTTGTCCGCCGCAGCCGAACCAACACGCCGCTACAAGCGCTCCTCTTGATGAACGACGTGCAGTACATCGAAGCCGCCCGCAAGCTCGCCGAGCGGGTGCTCCTCACACAAGCCCGCAGCGCCAGCGAGGGAACCGGGGCCGCTGAGCCAGGGACCCGGAGCCAGGAGCCGAAAGACAAGGCGGGTGCCACTGCTGGCTTGCCCAGCAGTGCCCGCGAAATTGCCGACCAACTCTCGCTCGCCTTCCGCCTTGCCACTTCCCGCCAACCAACCCCCGACGAACTGGCGATTTTGACCGAGACTTATCAGGCTCACCTGGCCAAGTTCCAAGCCAACAAACCGGCTGCCGAAAAGCTGGTCGCCATTGGCGAATCGAAGCGCGACCCCGCGCTCGATCCCGTCGATCTGGCCGCCCGCACAATGGTCTGCAATTTGATTCTGAACCTCGACGAAGTCGTGACGAAGGAATAGTCCATGAATCCCCTCCAAGCACATGCCCTCCAAGAAACCCGTCGCTACTTCCTCGGCCGCGCGTCGGCCGGCATTGGCACGGCGGCCCTCGGTTCGCTGCTGACGCCGGGCCTGTTTGGGGCGGAAGCGAACCTGCCCTCCGCTGCCGGGGCCGATCCGCTGGCGAGCCTCGGCGCGATGCCGAAGCTGAACCACGCCCCCAAGGCGAAGCGGGTCATCTGGCTGTTCATGGCCGACGGGCCAAGCCAGCTCGACATGTGGGACTATAAGCCCAAGCTGGCCGACTATTTCGACAAGGACCTGCCCGACAGCATTCGCCAGGGGCAGCGCATCACCACGATGACCAGCGGCCAGGCCCGCCTGCCGGTCGCTCCGTCGATGTTCAAATTCGCCCAGCACGGCAAGCACGGGGCGTGGGTCAGCGAACTGCTGCCGAACATGGCGGGCGTAGTCGATGATTTGTGCCTCATCAAGACGATGCACACCGAGGCGATCAACCACGACCCGGCGATTACCTATATTCAGACCGGCAGCCAGATTCCCGGCCGACCCAGCATGGGGGCCTGGTGCAGCTACGGCATCGGCAGCCCAAACGAAGACCTGCCGGCCTACGTGGTGCTGCACTCGCGGATCGCCAATGGCAGCCAGACGCAGGCCCTGTTTGCCCGCCTGTGGGGGGCCGGCTTTTTGCCGAGCAAGCATCAAGGGGTCGCCCTGCGGAGCGTCGGCGATCCGGTGCTGTATCTGTCGAACCCCGACGGCGTCGATCAACAAACCCGCCGCCAAATGCTCGACGGCCTGGCCAAGCTCAACCAACAGCGCCTCGCCGAGCAGGGGGACCCCGAAATCGCCGCGAGAATTGCCCAGTACGAAATGGCCTTCCGCATGCAAATGTCCGTCCCCGAACTGGTCGATATCAGCCAGGAGCCGCAAAGCACGCTCGACCTGTACGGCCCCGAGGTGAAGGACCCCGGCACGTTTGCCTATAACTGCCTGCTCGCCCGCCGCCTGGCCGAACGGGGCGTCCGCTTCACGCAAGTTTTCCTCCGCGGCTGGGACCATCACGGCAGCCTACCGAAGAACATTCCCCAGCTTTGCAAAGCGATGGACCAGCCCGCCGCCGGCCTGATCAAAGACCTGAAGGCCCGCGGCATGCTCGACGACACGCTCGTCGTGTGGGGTGGCGAATTCGGCCGCACGGTTTATAGCCAAGGCACGCTCACCAAGGACAACTACGGCCGCGACCACCACCCGCGCTGCTTCACCATGTGGCTGGCCGGCGGGGGCACCCGGCCCGGCATCGTCCACGGCGAGACCGACGATTTCAGCTACAACATCACCGACAAGCCGGTTCACATTCACGACCTGAACGCCACCATCCTGCATTGCCTCGGCGTCCACCACGAAAAGCTCACCTACCGCTTCCAAGGGCGCGATTTCCGCCTGACCGACGTCCACGGCACCGTGGTCAAAGACATCCTGGCCTGACGGCCTCCCTACAGCCGATCCAGGGGGCTCTTCACGCCGGTCACGCCGACGGTGCTCACGTGGGTATAGATCATGGTGGTGCTCACGTCGGCGTGCCCGAGCAGTTCCTGAATCGTGCGAATGTCCTGCCCCGCTTCGAGCAGATGCGTGGCAAAGCTGTGCCGCAGGGTGTGGCAAGTGACCTTTTTGGTCAGCCCGGCCTTCTTTACGGCCGTCGCCATCGCTTTTTGCACCGTGTTCTCGTGCAGGTGATGCCGCCGCAACTGGGGCGGCGCGGGGGGCCAGTTGGCCGCGCCGGTGGCCACATCCTCGGCCGCTTCCCGCGGCCGGGGGTCGGTGCTCAGCGTGCTGGCGGGAAACAGATACTGCCAAGGGAGCGTGCGCCCCGCCTCGGGATACTTCTCGGCCAGCGCATAAGGGAGCCACACCCAACCCGCGCCGACGGCCAGGTCGCGGGCGTGCTGCGCTCGGACCACCTCCAACTGCCGCTGCAAGCCTTCCAGCAAACGCTCGGGCAACGGGACCGCCCGGTCTTTCTCTCCTTTGCCATCGCGCACGATTACTTGCCGCCGCTCGAAATCCACATCCTTTACCCGCAACCGGCAGCACTCCATCACCCGTAGGCCGGCCCCATACATCAGCCCGGCCATCAGCCGCACCGGCCCTTCGGCAACCTCCGCCAGCACCCGCCGCACTTCCTCCGTGCTGAGCACCACTGGCAGCCGCTCGGGCCGCTTGGCCCGCACCGCGTCGATCCGCACCTCTTGTTTCAGCACCTTGGTATAGAGGAACAGCAGTGCCGAGAACGCCTGGTTCTGGGTGCTGGCGGCCACGTTTCTCTCCACGGCCAGGTGGGTCAGAAAGGCATTGATCTCGTCGCTCCCCATTTCCGCCGGATGCCGCCACTGACCGGCCAGGTCTTTGTGAAATCTGAGAAAGCGTTCGATCCACTGGCAATACGCCTCTTCGGTCCGAATCGACAGGTGCAAGGTGCGGATTAGATTCCGGACTTGCGTCAGCAGTTTCGAGGACTTCGGGACTAGCTCGGAATAGGCAGAATTGGGCATAAAGGTCTAACCTGGATGGGAACCTATTTCAGCCGCACCCGCTGAATACCGCTGCTGATTGACACACTCTGCCGATTATGCAGAATAGTGCTCGTTCCGCAATACGCGGAGTTCTGCAGACTGTATGTTAGCCGCAAAGAGTAAAACGTATGGCGAGGTCGGCCAACCTGGACTTCTTTGCTGCGGAAGCCGACCTGCGGGCTGTCCTCGACTTCCTGTTCTCGTCCACTGATGTGCGAGTCTTCGAGTCTTACTCGAAGTACGGGGCCGACCTGCGGGAGTTCTGCTCGACCGACGAGTTGGCTGTGGTCTTCCCGCTGGGCTCCGACCCGCATGGCAACGGTAACGCAGTGCTACTCCAGCTGTGGTCGCCGTCTGTTATGCGCGACCTGACCATCCGGCGGTTCAAACTCGATCCCGCGCACTGCGACGGTCACACGTTTCGCCACTGCATCGAGGGCGGCGGGCTCATGCAGCTTTACTTGGGCGGGGTGTGCGAGCGGGTCGTGACCAAGTCGCATTACGGCCACCAGAGCCAAGTCCGCGCTCAGGCTTGGGAGGTAGACGATGGGGTGAATTGGGAGGCACTAAAGACGCTCTCCAATCGCATCCAGTACCATATTCGCAAGCGGCTGGCGGCGGGCAAGGCTGGGAGCATGCCGGTGCTGCCGCAGGCACTGGAATTGGCGCGAGCGGGGTACGCCCTCAAGCTGGCCACCCAGACTCCGTGGGCGTTCGAATTGCAGTCGGCGAGCAAGTAGCGGCTAACCAGTCGCTGCACCCGACGGCGGCCGCATTACGGCTTTTTAGAGCTCAACGTCTCACCAGCGTCCGCCGCAGGTGAGCTATTCGTTCGGCGTTGAAGGCCCGAGCCGTGGAGGGGCGATGTCACTCCAGCACTTCGCTACCTGCGGCTCGCGTCTGGTGTGGGAGCAGGGCGGTCGCCCTGCCGAACTGGGGGCAGTCATCGGGGAACTGACCGGGTTGGGCCTCAAGCACGACTTGGTCGTGTGGCGGCGGGTCACGGGCCAGCCGGACTCCCTGGCGGCGACCCTGTGGTACAGCCCCCGCGGCTACACCGTTCAGCAGTTCGCCTACGTCAACTGGCCGAGCGTCGAGGCCATGACTGACGAGGAGGCGGCCGAGGCGTGGCAGGGGCTGCACGACGTGTTCACCGGCCGCAAGGTCACCTGACCCGTGCAGCCCAGACGCCGAACCAGGCGCTGCAGCAGACGGCGGGGGCATGTAGGCTTTCCCAGGTTCATAGCTCACTCGGCCCCCGCCGCTGCTGAGCTGTGTCGTTAGGCCGCACTACGCCCATGTCCAAATACCGCGTCATGATTCACGGCCACAACTTTCTGACAGAGGTGGATGGCGCACGCCAGCGCATGGGATTTTACACGCAGGTCTTTGTGGAGGCTGACGACGAGGGCGATGCAGAGGCTCGTGCTGTCGATGTTCTGCGACAGGATTCCAAGCTGCGCGAGGGAGTCCTCAACAGCCCAGACGACCGACCGAGCATGTCGGTCGAGGAGATTGAGCAGGTTGCGTCGTTCGACGGCTGCACGCTTCCGCGCACAGGGTTGGCGTTCTATGTGGAGGAGCCGACATGACTCACAGAGCCGTGCGGCCTAACCATGCGCTGCAGCGAACCCGGCCATCGCGTCGCGGTTGCAATCGTGGCGTCCCGCGGGCCGGGTCGCTGAGCTTGGGTCGTTATATGCCTGAGGCTTGTTGATGGCCCACGACCGCCTCTTTGTGTTGCAGGTTGTGATCGCCATTGAGGAGCAATGGTTCGCGCCCGGCACGATTGGCCCTCCGGTACGCTGCGAGCGACGTTACAGAGTCGACGAAATGCTCTTCGCGGCGGCTGATGAGGAAGCAGCATACCGAACCGCAACCAATTGGTTATCGGCCGAGGCGTTCTCGGACCAGAATCACGATGGGCCCGGCGATCTCACGCGAATTTTCGCTATCGGGATGCATCAGCTCGATGAGATTGCGCCTCTGAGCCAAGTGGCCGAGCAAGCAAGCGATCTTTACGGCATCGACTTGCCTGGTTTCTGCCTCGGAGATGTCGATGAAAACGGCGTCCCGATTGTTCGGGTAAGGGAAGAGTTGGAAGTGTTTCGCCGTCAACGGAATCGTGCACCCCGTGCAAGCGGCACATAACAACCGGATCAAGCTGACCGGGGCCGCATTCGGGTTTCGCGCGGCATGGAGTCGTTGAGGCGGCCCCGGCAGCTTATCCTTAACGTTATGTGGCGGCGGACGTCGCCGTTGGAAGCGGAGCTGTTCGACGGAGGAAGGATGCCCGACGAGTCAGTCGAACCAATCGAAATTGTCGGCGTCGTCCAGCCTCCGGGGGCTGGTGGGGGGAAAAGCGGCAACGAAGAACTCTGGTCGCTTATCCTCTTTGTTCAGCCTTGGAAGCATGAGGGCGGTCTGCTCGACTCGCGCAAACTGCGACTCGTGCAAGACGGATTCACTAACGACCAGCTCCGACAGAGCATGGCATCGATCAAGCCTTACAGCGTCATGCGCGCTCTCGTAAGACTGTTTGAGCCGAGACCAAATACGCTCTTGTCAGCGAAGGTTCTTGATGTCCGGAATCGCGATGATCGCGACACGGAACTTCATGCGATCGCGAGCGAGCAGCAAAAGCCGATTGTCCTCACGCATCCGCTCCTTGGCCAACTCACCTTCGATCGGGGTCAAAATTCATTCCAGACAAAGCTCATGCTGGCGGGTGTACCTATCGAGGTAAGCATCGACGCAGCTGGCGAAGCGCCCGATCCCGCCGCCCTTTCGATCGCCGAACGGTTCTGGAAGGATCATGCCGACTGGGATCATCGTCTCCGCGAATTCGCGGCGGCGCAGTTGATCGAACTGAAAAACGACACATGGCTCCAAGAGGATGAGAAGCCGCTGACCGAGGCGGAGTTCATCAAAAAGTTGATTCCCAACTCGATGGGCTTCGATCCGCCCGACGGCTTCACGATCTATTACGACGACGGCGACATCTTCTGGGGGCATGCCATCGAAATCCGCGGCACCCTGAGCAAAGGGCCGCAATCCGCTGACATCGCCGGCTGATCGTTGACGAACGGCGGTTCGGCGGCGCCACATAACCCGCCAATGCAGTGGACCGAGCCGGCGGGTAAACTTCTTGTGGTTCAAGAGTCGGCAGCGCGCCGGCTCGGCCACTGATCGGCCTTACGTTATGGCCACAAAAACCATCCGATCGAAGGTCCTCGACTTCCTCTCGACTCGCACCGTCAAGCACGGCGAGTCAGTCGAGTACGGCTGGTTCATCTTTCACACCGTTGTTGAGAACGGCCGGTTGGACTTGGAGACGCTAGATTTTCGCGCCATGGCCTCGTTCACGCGCGACTTCGGTCCAGTGGAACGTATCCACGCTGAACAGTCGGCGGTGTTGGCAATACAACGGGTTGAGCCGGAGTGGTGTGCATCGTGGCATGCGGCGCTGATCAGCCGGTCGTATACGCCAGGCGCTCCGGGCGCGTTCATGGAGCGGCTCGATCCGCTGGATGACAACAAGTCGGGTTGGTACGTAGGCGTCGCCGACGACCCGTTGGATGTGAACGAACCAGCGAACTTGCATTTTCAGTCGCTGTATGAGTTGACGATTCAGGACGCGCGGTTCGCTCCATACTGGCTTCTTCCGGCCGGCTTCCTCGTAGAGTTCGACGGCAACAGGCCGGCCATAACCAACCGTTGCACCTGACGCGGCGGCATTACGGTTTATCGTGATTCAACGTCTCACCAGCCGCCGCGCAGGTGAACGGTGTCGTTAGCGAGCATGAGTACCTGCGAGTTAGTTGCGTGTACCGCCTGCGGTACCACAAACGCCGTTGACATATGCGATTTCTGTTGTCGTCGTTTTGTAATTTCAGTTCGCCGAATCAGCGAAGGACAACGGCAATTCGATGACCAACCATTATCAACCTTGCCAGTGAACCGCGTGCAGCCCTGTGATTGTTGCCTGGCAGAGAAACGTGGCGTTGATACAGCCACCTTTGTTATTGCTGGTCTGCGACAGCTCACTTGTCCTGCATGCAGAACAGCATTCCTCGCCAAGAGTGGTCATAGCGCTCGCTAACTAGCGGCTGCAGTTGACCGGCGACGCCCGCGATGGAGAATAGAGCGTATTTCAAAACCGTCCTAGGACGACGATGAGGCACGCAAGCTGGACGAATCCGTGAAAGAGATGGGCATGGTACTCGTAACGCGTGACAAGACGCCGAAAGTTCTGGAGCCAGCTTATCGAGCGCTCCACTTTCCAGCGGCGGCGATAGCGTCGCAGAGGACGCCCGTCCTGCGTCGGCGGCTTGGTCCGGTTGCTGCGATGCGGA
>JANRLS010000042.1:0-2665 GCA_033762315.1 Pirellulaceae bacterium | reverse complement strand
CCGTCAGTGGTTCCGCCTTGGGCTTTGGTTTGAGACCAGGAACGGGCAGCTTTGGCAACTTCGGCTTGGGCTGCTCGCCTTCTGGCGGCGGCACTTCACCTTCGGGAGTTTCCGCGGGCTTTTCTTCGGGAGACTGGCCCGCCATCTTGCTGGCCATCTCTTCCAACTCGATGCGGCTATGTACACCCGCCAACCGCACCAACACGTCGTGTGTGGCAGTTTTGTGGCGGAAACTCAGCGGCACGCGCCAGCCCTTGGGAAAAATCCCCAGCACATTCTTGAAGGCGTTCGCCGACGGAATCGGTCGGCCGCCAAAACGAAGCACTTCATCGCCAAAGCGCAGCCCGCGGCGGAACGCGTCGCTGTCTTCGAGGATATCATCGACGGTAACTCGGCCGTCGTCACTCATCACCCGGGCACCGAGCGTGGCATGATCAACGAGCCGCCCCGCTTTCAGATGGCCGAGGAAATACTTGATCTGATTGATCGAAATCGCGTAGCCCACGCCCACGTTTACCCGGCCACGTTTCTCAAACGAACCGCGACCGTTGATGCCGATCACGCGCCCCTCGGCATCGAAGAGCGGTCCGCCAGAATTGCCGGGATTGATGGCGGCATCGGTCTGAATGCAATCCGCGTACTCCAGCAGCGTGCCCGAGGGATACTGGTAACGGTGCACGCCGGATACGACACCGTAGCTGACCGTGGGTTTGAAGTCGGTCGCCAGCAGAAACGGGTTGCCAATCGCAAAGCACCAGTCGCCGACGCGAACCGCGTCACTGTTGGCCATTTCGGAATACGGAAAGTCATTGCGGCCGAGCAGTTTGATGAGCGCGACGTCGCCCGTGGGATCGAGCCCCACGATCACGGCATCGTACAGTTTGCCGTCGGCCAGCCCACACTTCATCCCGATGCCGCATTCACTGGTGACGTGAAAATTGGAAAGCGCGTAACCGTCGGGCGAGATCAGCACGCCAGAGCCACCCCCCTGCCCATTGGGCGAAAAGATCGCCACGGCCGTCTGGCAGATGCGATCGAGCACCGCCACACGATCGGCCTCGGCCTTCAGCACCACCGCGTCGGGCTCGGCCTGCGCGAGCGGCAACCAGACGGTCAATGCCGCCAGAAGTGCGGCAAACCGAACGCCCACCAAACGCTGGAATCGATCTCGGCCCGAGTTCATTTCATTACCTTCGCTTCGCAGAGATTGAGATGATCGGCAACATCCTGACCGGCACCGTAATCGGCCACGATTTTCAACCGCTTGACGCCCGCCAGATCCAGATCGAGCGTTTGAGCCGCCTCGCTCCCGCGCACACTACCCTTCCACAACGACTTACCGTCACCCAAGATTTCCAGCGCGACGTCGCCGCCGGCCGCTTTGACCGCGTCGTCGATTCCCACCACAGCGGTGAACTTGCGGAACTTGCCCGGCAGGCGATACTCGACCGTCGAGCGGGAATGCAGCGCGATCCCTTTGGAATACGTTTTGCCTCCCACGCGCAGTGGAGATTTCTCCAGGCCGATGTCGCGCCGCAGGCGGTAGAAGTCATTGACCGTAGCGAGCGGTTCCGCCAGCGAGAAAAAAGGTTGATAAGCGAACGACTCCGGTTCGAGGTCGCTCAGGTAAACGATCTTGCCGCCCGAGAAATCGAACTGCCGGGCCTGCTCCAGCGGCAGCGAGGTTTTCGCGCCCACCGGCGTTTCCAATTGCAGCTTGCCATCGGCCAGTGCCAGCGACTTGACGTTCCAACGGGCTCCCGCGGCATCGACGATGGAACAAATCGCCTCGGGCAGCGCCTCGCCCGCCACCTGGGCGAACAGGATCCCTTCGACCTTCGTGCGTTTGACATCGATCTTGTCGCCATCGAGCGTGAAGGCGACGGTCTCGTCGCTGACATCGCCCACCACGCCGTCGGTCGAATCGATCTCGCCTTTTTTGCGAATCACCAGCAGGTCGCCGGCCGCTTCGGTCTTGGCCAGTTCACGCCATTGGCCGTCGAGCTTGTCAGAGCGCTCGGCGGGGTCGAAAAAGCGAACGCTGCGCAAAGCTTTGACGGGAAGTTCGAGCGACGATTCAGCCGACAGCACCACGGTCGCCTTGCCGGCCGAAGCACCGAACTCTTGTCCGGAGATTCGCGTGCCGTCGATCAGTTCCAATTCCACGGGCTGTCGCGGCGCGGCGGGGACTTCCCCGGTCTGACGAGCGTCGAGCAGTTCCTTGAGCGGCAGTTTCTTCTCCCCTTGAGCGGAACTCAGCACCAGCGAATCGGCATCGATGGCGGAAATCGCTCCCACCGACGATTCTCCGCCGAGCGTGCGGACGTCGTAATGCGGTGCCGCGAGCGCGGCAAGTATCACCAGAAACGTCATGCGGAGTTGTCCAATCTGTGCGCGGCAGCACGGGCAAGGCGCTAAGGTGCCTGTTCGTCGCTGGCCAGTTCGCGGAAATACTGTTCGATCATGTCTCGATAATGCGCTGGAAAATCCTTGCCTATCTGCTGCAAGGCTTCCTGCCGCTGTTTCGGCGGCAGGTCTCCCCAACCGCTCTTGTTGCCAATGTCTTTGTTGGCGACCTGGCCGGGGCCTTTGCCCCCCATCGGGGTGCTGTCGGGAGCGGGGCTCGACGATCGGATGGTGCCCTGAGCGCCTGCGGCGGCCGCGG
>JANRLS010000041.1:0-54019 GCA_033762315.1 Pirellulaceae bacterium | reverse complement strand
CCTGACCGTGTGGGATTTGACGAATGCCGACAGCCCCGGCACGAAGTTCCAGGCGTCGGCCATTGGCACCCCCTTCGGCACCACCATGAGCTGGATCGGCGGCGAACGGGTGATGGCCGAAGGCTTCGCCGGCTCGCAGGTGCTGTTCAGCCTGAAGCACAACATGTCGCTTTGGAGCTACCGCTTCGACATGGACGCGGTCCGCGAGAACTCCAGCGGCCGGCGAGTTCGCGAGATTATCGATCAGCACCTCGTCTATGCGGCGACCGTCGAGAGCGGCGGGCAGCGGGGCTTGGCCGTTGGCGCGGTCAAGCTCCCCGGCCCCAAGGTGGACGAAGCCGATGCCGCGTTCGATCCCGAATCGCTCGTCATCATCAAGCCCGGTGCCGCGGTCAAGCTGGACGTGAATGCCGGCGAGCACACCGAGCGAATCCGCACGGCCCTCACGGGCAAGATTCAGTCGAATGGCTGGGTGCTCTCCGACTCCGCGCCGAACGTGCTGACCGCGACCATGGGACAAGCCGAGCAGCGGACGATCACTTATCACCGCCGCGGCCTCGGTGGGCAATCGGCGGGGGAAGAGAGCGTCACCGTGTCGCCGTTTTATTCGACCCTCATTCTCAAAGTGGGAGATAAGCAAGCCTGGTATGGCGGCACCAGCACTGGCCCGCCGCCGGTTATCTTTTTGCGCGAAGGGCAAACGGCCCAAGGGGAAGTCGATAAGTGGCAGCATCCCAATCCGGGCTTTTTCGACAACGTGACTATCCCCGCGAAGATCATGGACCCCGGCAAGCGCGGCGGCTTGGGATCGACCGAAGTGACCAACCGGGGATTGATTCCGAATTAGCGCGGCACGCGCACACAAGCCCGCAGCGCCAGCAAGGGAAAATGGCCGGTCCACGCCATTCCCTTGCTGGCGCAGCGGGCTCTTGTCCCTTGCTAGCGCTGCGGGCTGGTGTTACTTCACTTCCGCTGTTTCCAGCGTGATGTTGCTTTGCTTGGCGCTCGTGCCTTGCTTGCGAACCACCTCGAAGAGCAAGTCGGCCCGCTGGCCGGCCGGTACCGGCGTGGCGATCTCGACGGTTTGGAAGTCGTGCAGCTTGGGAGCCAGTTGGCTGCGAAAGACGACATGCCCCGGGAGGGTGCGACGAATTTCGACGTCGATCGGACCGCCGGTATAGTTGCGAATCCGCTGCGTGAAGAGCTCGCGGTCGTCCCAGCCGGCAAGGTTGGCATTTTCGATGCGGACCACGCCATCGCCGCCGATTTTGCGAAACTCGCCGCTGCCGTGAACTTGCAGCCAGAGGTTATCGCGCGACGAACGGAGTTTGACGAGTTCGAACAGGACCTCCGGATCGGGGCCGAGATTCAGCTCGATCTTGTCGCCGATGGGAACATACTTAATCGCCTGCCGCGTGAGGTACGAGAGGCCCCCGCGGCCGTTGTCGCGAAACACCCGCACCGTTCCATCCGGCAGCGGGCTGGTGCCGAGCTTTGATTTTTCGTCGTTCGTCAGCAAGTACATGCGGACGAGCTGATCGCCATATTCGGCCGGGCGATAGCGATATTGCACCTTGACTGGGGCCGCCGGGGCTTCCAGCGACCGCATCCGCTTCGACCAGCCGCTGGGAATCGTCTCGGTCCCCTCGATGGTATAGATGAAATACTCGCTCAGCCCTTCCTTAATGATCTCTTTGGGAGCCGATTGGGCCGGCCCCGCGCCCCCCATCGGCGCCGCGCCGGGGGCCATCATCCCCAGGGCCGCCTTATTGCGATAATCATGAAACTCGGCGGTGGGCAACGCGGTCGCTTGCGGCACCGGGACATTCGCCAGTTGGGCGATTTTTTCGACGAGGTTAATCGTTCCCACCACCAGGCGAACCTGGGCGTTTTCGTATTCCTCGCCGCTGCTGTTGGAGACGCGGACAAATCCCTCGACCCGCAGGTTCTTTTCCGCCGCATCGGCGATGCACACATAGTCGGCACTCCACGAGATACCGCTGGTGAAATAGGTGATCTGAATCGTCGCCGCGCCGTCGAACTCGCTCTGCACGTTCCAATAGAGCATGTGCGGCTTGGCGTGCGGAAAGGTGGTGTCGAGCACGTCGAGCTGATCGGCGTGCGTGAGGAACTTGAGCTCGACCGACGAGGGGTCGATCAGCGTGCCGGCCCAACTGAACTGCAGCGGGTTGGCCCCTTTCTTGAAGGTCACCTGGCGCGTTTCGCGCACGAGCGTCAGGTCCTCGCTGTTGTAAATCGTCAGTTGCACGGTGTCCCGGCTGGGAACCGTCGAAAGATCAATGTTGTTCGCCGCGCGGGTGGTGCTGGCAAGCAGGGCGAGCAATGCGAGAACGGCGGAACAGGAGCGAAGGGGAATCAGCATGGCTTTGTGACTGATGGACGAGGAAAGGAAGGGGAGCGATCGGTTTTGCTACTAAGGCTTCACTTCGGCCGCTTGCAGCGTGACGTTGTTCTGCGTGGCGTTGCGGCCTTGCTTATGGATCACTTCCATCAGCAAATCGACTTTCGCGCCGGCGGGAACGCGAGCCACGATTTGCGGCGTTTGATAGTCGTGCAGCGTCGGCTCCAGTTGGCTCTTGAAAACGACATGCCCGGCGAAGGGGCGGCGGATTTCGACCTCGATCGGCTGGCTGGTGAAATTGCGAATCCGCTGGCTGAAAACCTGGTGGTCGTCCCAGCCGACGAGCGTGGCGTTTTCGACTCGCACCACCCCTTCGCCGCCGATTTTGCGAAATTCGTTGCGGCCGTGGATTTGGAGCCAGAGCTCGTCGCGGAAGGTCCGCAGCTTGACGAGCTCGAACAGCACCTCCGGATCGGGGCCAAGATTCAGCTCGACCTTATCGCCGATGGGAACATACTTGATCGCCTGCTGCGTGAGATACGAGAGGCCGCCGCGGCCGTTGTCGCGAAACACCCGCACGATTCCATCCGGCAGCGGCGAAGTGCCAAGCTGAGATTTTTCATCGTTCGTCAGCAGGTACATTCGCACCAACTGATCGCCGTATTCCGCCGGGCGATAGCGGTACTGAATCTTCATTGGTGCGGCCAGCGCTTCGAGCGCCCGCATTCGCTTCGACCAGCCGCTGGGAATCGTCTCGGTTCCTTCGATGGTGAAGAGGAAGTATTCGCTGAGCCCTTCCTTGACGATTTCCTTCGCGTCGCGCGCCGCGCCGTCTTCGCCCGCTTTGCCCGCGGCCCGCTCCAGGAAGCGATGCGTCACTTCCTTTTTCAGCTCCTGCAGCTTATCAGCCTCGTACCGCAACACTTCGGAGGTGGAAACCTGCGCGAGCTGGGCGATCTTCTCGACCAGGTTGATCGTGCCGACGACGAGCCGCACCTGGGCATCGTCATATTCCTCGCCGCTATTGTTGGAGACCCGGACGAATCCCTCGACACGCAGATTCTTCTCCGCCGCGTCCGCGATGCCAACGTAATCAGCACTCCAGGTGATGCCGCTCGTGAAATAGGTAATCTGGATGCGAGCCTCGCCATCGAACTCGCTGGCGACGTTCCAGACGAGCATTTGCGGCTTGTCGTGGGGAAAGGTGGTATCGAGCACCGCGAGCTTGTCGGGCTGGGTGAGGAACTTCAGCTCGACCGAGGTCGGGTCGATGAGCGTGCCGGCCCAACTGAACTGCAGCGGGTTGGCCCCTTTTTTGAACGTCACCAGGCGCGTCTCGCGCACCAGGGTGATGTCCTCGCTGTTGTAAATCGTCAGCTGCACCGTGTCGCGGCGCGGCACGGTGGAAAGGTCGATATTGCCGGCGCTTATGGCCACGCGACAGGCGGCCACGGACAGCAGAAAAGCGACGAACAGGCGAATTGAGGAAGGCATGGCGAACAATCTCAAGTGAACCTGAAGTGCGAAGAGAAATTAGCCACGGATGAAACACAGATGGAACACGGATAAGAATGAAATTGCCCGGCTCTCATCCGTGTTTAGTCCGTGTTCGATCCGTGGCCCCGGTCATTCCGATTCCGCCTGACTACCACTCGTTCTTAATCAGCACGTGCAGTTTGTGCGTGATCTTCTCGGCTTTGCCATCTTTGGCCCGCGCGGGCAGATTGGCGTGGAACGTGACTTGCTCGAAGGTGGTCCGCTCTTTATCGGGTCCGCCGGCAAACGTCGTTTCCTTGAGCAGTTCCCACTCCACGTCGCGGCCGCTGTCTCCCCGCACTTCGTTGCGAATGTGCCGCAGGTTTTCGACCAGGTCGAGCGTCACCGCCTGATCCTTGAAGTTCTCGATTTCGTATTTGAGAATCACTTCCTGGTTGAAGACATTGCCGCTCACTGGCTTGCGGTCGTTCTTTTCGATGGTCCGCTTGACGACGATATCCTGCGCGACCCCCAGATAGAGCTTCATTTCGTCGTCAATGGGCGTGAAGCGGCCCCAGTCCTCGCCCAGGAAGGCGGTTTGCCCTTCGCCCCCCCCGTCGATGAAAATGCGCACCTTCCCCGCCGGCAGCGGATGCGCTCCCAGGCCGTTCCCCTTGTCGTTCTTCAGCACATAATGCATCGGCACGCGGAGCTTATTCTGCGGCTGATCGAGATAGCCGTGCTCGGCCGGATTGCAGGTGTAGGTTTTCTTCACCGGCACTTTCTCGAACTTTTGCACCAGCATTTCCTTGGTTTCGTTCAGGCCAATCGGCTTGAGGAAGGTCTTGCCATAGCCGGCGAAGAGGTTCGTGCTGCCGAATTCCTCGTTGGCAAAATTTTGCAGCCGCATGTATTCGGAGAGAACAAGCGATTTTTCGTCCTTGGCGGCGACGGCCCGATAGTTGAAGCTCTTGGTCAAGTTGCCCAGCAGATAGCTGATTCGCACCCGGGCGCTGCCGCTGTCGCTGCTGCCAACGGCCCAAATCAGGGCGGCCTCGCCGGGTGGATAGCTGACCGACAGCACCTTCACATCGAGCGGCTTATCGCCCACCGGCGCGACCACCCGAAACACAATCGTGTTCGGATCGATCTGCGTATTGGCCCAGGAAAAATCGACCTGATTTTCTCCCTTCACCAGCGGCACGATTCGCTCTTCCTCAACCAGCGTCGCCGCGCCATTATCAAGCTGAATTTCGACCCGCTCGCGGACTGGGAGCGTAATCAATTTGACGCGGGCCTGGACTGCGCTCGGCAAGCCGAAGTGCAGCCCCGCTCCAGCAGCCGCGACCACCCCCGCTAGCCATAACCTGCGTGATAGCAACGCTTTGCGCATATTTCGATCCCCGCCCAATGATTGATTTGAAATTCGCCCCGCAGCCGGAATCGGCCGCACACGCTAGATACGACGACGTGCGGGGCCGGAAAGATTTGCCCCCCGCCAGGGAATTCGCCGCCAGCGCTGCATCGCGCGTCGGCGGCCAGTATGCTGGGGAAGCCTCGATCGCGCCCCGCCTGGAACCTGCCGATGCGCTCCCTCCCGCTAATCAACCTGCTTTTGTTTCCCGCCTGGCTGCTGGCCGAAGGCGGAAATTCCGCCCCCTTTCGCAGCCACGCGCCAACCCGCCCGCTGCCGGTGGCAAGCAGCCGGCCACTTTTGGCGGGGCCGGCTTACTATGTGCATCCCACCAGCGGCGACGACGGAGCAACCGGCAGCCAGGACAAACCTTGGCGAACGCTGAGCCACGCGGTGACGAAGCTCCAAGCGGGGGACACGCTGGTCCTCCGCACCGGCATCTACTACGAGCACGTTGTCGCTAGTTTGACAGGCACGGCCGAGAAACCGATCACGATCCGCGCCTATCCCAACGAACTCGCCATTCTCGACGGCGGACTGCGCGAGTTCTTCGACCAGCCAGCGATGGCCTGGGAAACTTGCCCCGGCGGCGCTGCGGGCGAATTTCAATCGACGAAGACCTACGCCGGTCTCGACAAGGATGCCGGCGAAGGGCCGGCGGTGTTCGGCAACTTTGGTGATTCCTGGCTGCCGCTGCAGGCCTATCGCTTTCACGGTGACTTACGCAGCGATAACCCCTGGTGGAACATCGAAAGCAAAGTCGGCAAGGAGGAATTTGTTTCCTGTGGCCCTGGCATCTTCTATGACCGGGCGACTGGCCGCATTCATTGCCGACTCGTCCACACGAAGCTGCCGGGGCTGGGGGACGACAACTACCGCGGCGAAACCGATCCCCGCAAGTTGCCTTTGGTAATTGCCGGAAGCGATCAGCCGCCACTGCGGCTGGAGCATAGCCAGAACGTTCGCCTGTGGGATTTGATCTTGCGCGGTTCGCGCACCCCGTCGCTGCAAGTCCGCGACTGCCGGAATGTTGAACTGGATGGCCTCTCGGCCTACGGCGGCAACGCGGCGATGCAAGTACACGATACGCATGGCCTGCGAATGCAGCACTGCGCCCTGCGGGGCCTCGGCGCGCCGTGGACGTTTCGCGGGATGCTGAAGTACCGTAGCGTCGAAGGCAAAATCTTTGCCGCCAGCCCGTGGGACCCCACCGGCAACGACAACCGCGATTTTGAGATTCGCTACTGCGAATTTACTGACAGTTGCGATGGCGTGTTCGTCGGCAATGTTCGCGGCCTGCGGTTTCACCACAATCTGATTGAGAACGTCACCGACGACGGTATGTTTCTCACCGCCGGCACCGGTTACGACGGAGCGACCCATGGCGGCGACATGCACATCTATCAGAACCGCTTCGCCCGCATCCTCACCTGCTTTGCCTTTGGCGTCGGCCACGGCCGGCAGAAAGTGCTCGATTTCGGTAATGGTGTGACTGGCAAACAGACCGGCAGCGGGGCCTATATCTTCCGCAATGTGTTCGATCTGCGGCGGCCTGTCTGGTACGGCTGGCCGAGCGGCCCCGATGCCCCGCAAGAACTGACCGACCGCGGCCGCTTTGCCGGCGACCACGGCAGCCCCGCCTGGGAGCCGATATGGATTTATCACAACACCATTCTCGCCGGGAACACACCCCGTTACGGCTATGGTGCCGACGGCCTCAATGGCGGCCTCGCCCGCGGCACTTCGCGCCGGATATTCAATAACATCATTTGCCTGACCAGTGGCATGCCCGGCAGCACGCTGCCCGCCACCACCACCGACTTCGCCGCCGATGGAAACCTGCTCTGGTCGCTCGAGCCGCCGAGCGAAATCCCGGCCGATCTGTTCCGCAAGTTCCGCGCGAGCCCGGAATTCGCTGCCAGCCAGGCCCACTATCCACCTGGCTGGACCACCCACGATGTGGTTGCCGATCCGCGGCTGGAGAAACTGCCAGCCGATTGGCGCGAACCAACCGACCTGCGGTTGGGCAAGGGAAGTGCCGCCATCGACGCAGGTGTGCCAATTCCTGCCGCCTGGCCCGATCCGCTGCGCGCAACCGACGCTGGCAAGCCGGACCTCGGTGCGATTTCCGTCGGCACAACCATTGCGGCAATCGGGGGGAACGCACCGCGATCAACCGAGCCGTGGCACTTCGCTCCCCAACCTTCAACCAACTTTGCCACTCAGCCCAAAGCCCTCATCGTCGAAGGCTACCCAGCGTTTGAAGCTCCAATCTTCGCCTATCTGCTCCGCAAGGCCGGCTATCACGTCGAAACGAGCGAGCGGGTTTGGTTCGACGCGGCGAAGCTAGGCAATTACAAGCTCGTTATTTACGACGGCAGCCTGGCCCGCGCGAAAGTCGAGAAGACCGCCTTCAACGCGGCAGACATCGCGCACGTCCGCGGTTTCCTCGAAAGCGGCGGCACGCTCATCGTCACTCGCGAGCGGGCCGATTTGTTCGCCGCTCCCGAAGGGCGCAAGCTGCTTGACGACCTCGTCGGCTCCGCCTCGGCCAACATTCGCGATAACCTGCCCCAATTTCGCGTTCGCAAGCCCAACCATCCTTGGCTCCAGTCGCTGGCCGGCCAGACCGAATTCCCCTGGCTCGCCAACGGGGGCCCACTGCGCTGCACCCAGGGGGAATCGCTCATCGGAAGCGAAAAAGGCTCTTCGCTCCTCCACCGTGCCCCGCTCGGCCGCGGCCAATTCCTCTACCTCGGCTGGTCCCCCGCCGCCTCGATTCCTGGCGGCCGGCTGAAGACTTCCGTGGAGATGGAGAAGACGCTGGACGATCAGGTTGCGATCGTGCGTGCGATGCTGATGGTTGAAAAATAGGGCCGATCAGCCCGGCCAATATGTGGCCCGCCGGCGGTGCAGGCTTTCCGCACGTTATTGCCCACCGCGATTTTTGAGAATACGATGCGGCGATCTTTCACGGAGGAAAAGTCATGGATGCTGAAATTGTTGCGGCGAAAACTGATTTACGTGACATTCTGGCCGAGTTGGATGCGGCGTTGCATATCTTCCCCGAAGCGGCGCTGCTGGCCGCAAGGCAAGAGCGGGAGGCGATCACCCCGCATCTGATCGAGTCGTTGCGGGCCGCGGCAGCAACCGCGCGGTCCGGAGGTGAAGTGCGGGGAAATCTTCCTCTCTTCGCCATGATGCTGCTCGCCGAGTTTCGGTCGGTCGAGGCGCTGCCCGCCCTAATGGAACTGATATCGGTTCCGGGTGAAGGGCCATTCGATTGGATGGGCGACCTGGTGACCGAAGACTTGCCGCGGATCCTCGCGACCCTCGCCGCGGGGCAGCCGGAACTTGTTCTCGGACTGATCGACGACCCGGCCATCAATGAATATGTGCGCTTGGCCTGCATGCAAACCATCGTTTGTTGGGTCTTGCGGGGTGAAATGCCGCGGCACGAAGCCGTCAAGCTGCTGCGAGAACCACTCCGCAAGGCCGTTCAGGAGGAAGATTGTAATCAAACACAGTTCTTGTTGACCACGCTCGATTCGCTTTGGCCTGATGAAGCCCGTGACGAAATTCGTGCCGCGTTCCAGGCCAATCTCGTCGAGCCGTTCTTCATCCGCTGGAGCGACGTCCAAGAAACTCTGGCTCTCGGCGAGACAGCCGCCCTGGAGCGAGGGCGGCGGTTCCCCAGACAATTTGAAGCCATCACGGACGCCGTCGCCGAAATGCGCGTCTGGAATTGGCCCGGCGATAAGCCCCGCCCCGCGCCGCAACCCGTGCATGTGCATCCGCCGCGCAACTGGAACTTCGCCCCCTCCGCGGAAGCGAGCGGGGTCGAAATGGATGAGCCCAGCGTTTCGTACAGCCGCGAGCTTGGCACAATTTTCAACGATGCCCCCCGCATCGGCCGCAATGAACCTTGCCCTTGTGGCAGCGGAAAGAAGTACAAGAAGTGCTGCCTCCGCCGGACGGAGAGCGTCGATTGACGCCCCTGCCCGCCAGCGATAACCTAAGCTGCCACAATGAGTTGCGGACGCGCGTCCGGCTATTTCCCAGGGAGGCTTCGCCGTGGCAGACAAGGTTTCGAGGCTCGCCGTGCTCCTGCAAACCCTCAGCCGTTTGCCCGGCATGGGCTTTCTGGCGCAGGCCGATACGCAGATGCGCGAGGCGGTCGATCAGTTTGATGAATATGGCGACGCGATCGAGGAAGTGAAACGCAACACCCGCGAAGTGCGCGACGCGGCCGGTGAGGTCATCAAGGGGGAAGACGACGACTGATCCCCCGTTTCGCCGCGGTCAGCCTCCCGTTTCGTGCCAGCGCCTCTTTTGGTTATCGCCTCGCCCATGCCCAAGGCCATCACGATCACCAGCCCCCTTGGGCCCGACAAGCTCATTTTCAGCCACTTCAGCGGCTGGGAAGAACTGGGACGGCCATTCGAGTTCAAGCTGCATGTCTATAGCGAGGATGCGGCAATCAAGCTCGATAAGGTGCTCGGCCAGAATCTGACCATCGCCATCGAATATCCCGATAAGCGTAAGCGCCATTTCAACGGCGAGGTGATTCAGTTTCGCCAGATTACCGAGACGAAAGAGAAATTCTTTCAGTACGAAGCGATTCTCCGCCCCAAGCTGTGGTATCTCACCTACACCCGCGATTGCCGCATCTTTCAGCAAAAAACGGTTCCCGACATCATCAAGCTGGTGCTGGACGACCACGGTCTGACGGACGTCAAAAAATCGCTGACGAAAACTTATAACGCCCGCGAATACTGCGTGCAGTACAACGAATCCGACTTCGACTTCGTCAGCCGCCTGATGGAGGAAGAAGGCATCTACTACTTCTTCGAGCATGCCGCCGATAAGCACACGCTCGTCCTGGCCGACGACCCGAGCGCTCATAAGCCCCTGGAGGGGGAGGCGAAAGTCCCCTTCATGCTCAAGCGGCAGGGGTATTCCAACGACCACATTTTCGACTGGCACCTGATTCAAGAGGTGCATTCAGGAATCTACGCCCAGACCGACTACGACTTTGAAAAGCCCAAAGCCGATCTCTTGGCGAGTAGCAAAATCCTGCGGACGCATGGCCAGGCCGATTTGGAAGTCTTCAATTATCCGGGCACCTACACGGAAAAACCCAACGGCCAGGCGAGCGCCCGGACACGCATCGAAGAACTGCAAACGCCGTGGGAGGTCGTCACCGGCAGCACCAACGCGGTTCAAATGGGGGCCGGGTCGCTTTTCACGCTCGATGCCTATCCTCGCAAAGACCAGAACCGCGAGCACCTGCTCGTTCGCACCGAATACACGCTCAAGCTCGAAACCGATACCGCCGCCGGCAAAAGCTCGGACGGCGTGCAGGCGGTCATTGGCATCTATTTCGGCTGCCAATTCCGGGCCATCAGCAGCCAGCGGCCGTTTCGCTCGGCCTGCCTCACTCCCAAGCCGGTGGTCAAAGGCCCGCAAACGGCCCTGGTGGTCGGCAAGGCGGGCGAAGAAATTTGGACCGATAAGTATGGCCGCGTGAAGGTGCAGTTCTTTTGGGATCGCTACGGCAAGAAGGACGAAAACAGCTCGTGCTGGCTCCGCGTCGCCCAGGTGTGGGCCGGCAAAACGTGGGGGGCGATGCACATTCCCCGGATCGGGCAGGAGGTGATCGTCGATTTTCTCGAAGGAAATCCCGATCAGCCAATCATCACTGGCCGCGTTTATAACGCCGATCAGACCGTTCCCTACGCCCTTCCCACCAACCAGACCCAAAGCGGCCTCAAAAGCCGTTCGACCAAGGAAGGGGACGCCGAAAAGTTCAACGAGCTGCGGTTCGAGGACAAAAAAGGAGAAGAGCAGGTCTATTTCCACGCCGAGAAAAATTTCGACCGAATCGTCGAGAACAACGACACCCTCAAGGTCGGCTTCGAGAAGAAGGACAAGGGAAATCAGACGATCGACATTTACAACGATCGCACCGTCACGCTCGACCAGGGAAACGACACGCTGACCATCAAAAAAGGGAACCAGTCGGTCACCATACAGGCCGGCAACCAGACGATCCTCATCGAGAAGGGAAAATGCTCGATCGAGGCCAAGCAAGAGATTCTGCTCAAGGTCGGCGGCAGCACGATCACCATCAAGCCGGCCGCCATCGAGATCAAAAGCACGAACATCAAGATCGAAGCCAGCGGCAAGCTCGACGCCACCGCCCCCAAAACCACCGTGAACGGCAGCGGCAACCTGACGCTGACGGGCGGCGTAGTGAAGATCAATTAACCAGAGTGCCTCATGCAGATTCGGCTCTTAGTAACGGCCGGGCCCGAAACGGGCCGCAAAGTGCTGCTCCGGAGCGGGCAGGTGGCCCGCATTGGCCGCACCGAATGGGCCGATTTCAGCTTTCCGGCCGATGCCGGGCTGGCCGATGTCCATTTCGCCGTGCAGTGCCAACCCAGCGGTGCCCGTGTGCGTCTGCTGGCGGCCGAAAAACAGCTCAAGATCAACGACCAGCCCGCCACCGAGGCCGACCTGGCCCACGGCGACCGGATTTCGGCCGGCGGCACTACCTTCACCATTCAGTACGAAGGCTACACCGAGCCGCTGGCCGCCGCGGCTGCCGCCACGCTGGTCGGAGCGGCGGTCGTCGCCGCACCGGCACCCGCCACGCCTGCTCCGCCGCCAGAGCCTACCGCCGCCGAAATCGCCAAATATCTGCAGCTCAGCGACGATGCCGTCGCCATCGCCGAGCCGCTGCAAACCGGCCCGGAGCTCGTTGCCGCCCTGACCGCCCAAAAGAAGTTCGTCCCTGCAATTCGCGTGCAAGCCCACATTCTGCCCAAGCGGCATGCCGTCTGGTGGGGCTGCTCATGCGTGCAAGAGGTTTGCCAAGGAAAGCTCCCCCCCGCCGAGCAAGCCGCCGCGGATGCGGCCGAGCAGTGGGTTCGCGACCCCTCCGAGTCGCGCCGCCGAGCCTGCGAAGATGCCGCCGAAGCGACCGCCTACGATCAGCCCGGCAGCTGGCTCGCCACCGCCGCCTTTTGGAGCGAGGGGAGCCTTGGCCCGCCCGAGATCGATCCGATTCCCCCCGACGAGCGACTCACCGGCCAGGCGCTGACGAGCGCGCTCATGATCGCCGCCGTGCATCTCGATCCGCTGCACGACGAAGCCCGCTACCAGGCCTTCCTCAAAAAGGCCCAGCAAGTGGCCAGCGGCGCGATCCCGCTTCCCAAGGACGCTCGCAATTGATTCGCGGCTACCTGGCGAGCGTGCGGAGATAGGCGACGAGATCGGCGGCCTCTTGAGGGGTGAGATCGGCGAGAATTCGCTCGGGCATCAGCGAAACGGGGCTCTTGCGCAGCTCTTCGATCTCCTTTCGCGGAATCCGCACCAGCTGCTTCTCGGCCGTCTTGAACACGACTTCGGTCTCGCTTTGCTCCGCGACGAGGCCGCTGATAATCCGCCCGTCGGCCAGCAGCGCGGTGTAAGCCGCCACCGGCTCGTCGATCTTCAGCGATGGCTGCAAGACATGCGGCACAAGTTCGGCCGCGGTCGGAAACTTCTTCAGAATCTCGACCAGCGTCGGACCGAGCGATTTGGTCCGGTCGTCCAGTTCGTGGCAATTACGGCAGCGGGCACCGTCGCTGAAAAAGATCAGCTTCCCGCGATTCGCATCGCCGCTGAGCCGCAAAATCGGGGCGGGATCGACCGTGGGGCCAAGTGTTTGCCGCCGCTCGGCTTCGGGGAGGAAGGTGTCCAACAGACCGCGGCGGTCGCTGGGCAAGTCCTTGGCGGCACTGGAAACGGTGCGGACGGCGCTCTCCGGCACATCGCCATGATGCAGCCGCAAGGCCAGGGCGAGTGAGCCTTCGGAGGTTGCGAACAGTTTGCTCACGCCGGCCGGCGTCAAATCGGCGAGCGCTTTGGCTTCGGGTGTGCCTGGTGTCGCCGGGGCGGAATTTCCTTCGGCCGCCTCGCCGGGGAGCGAGCGAATCCACTCCTCAATCAGCGAAACCCCCGCGCTATCAACCACGCGCGAGCCAATGTAAGGCATGCGGGCATAGCCGAGCTTGGTCATCCGGTACATCAGCACGCTGCGATACGGATCGCCCGGCACGATGAGCTTGGCCTCGCGCATGCCAAACGTGCCGATGCCGGTCCCCTTGTTCGTGTTCAGCTTTTCGAAGGGCAAATCGCGGCGGAGGAAGAACGACACAATCGCATTGCCGCCGGGGTGGTGGCACATCGCGCAGTTGGCGTGCAGGTACGAGCGGGCTCGGTCATCGAGCGAAGCGGATTTATCGCTCGGATCGACCAGCCGCGCAGGGTCGCTGGCAGGAAGTGGCGACGCGGCAACGATTGCGCCTTGCTGGGAGAGCGACGCCAGTTGGCCGACGGCGGGGGACGCCAGGTCGAGTTGCTGAGCCGTGAATCCCAGGATAAAGCCCGGCCCGGCATTGTGGCAAAGCTTGCACTCGTTCGTCGCGTTGACGTGCCATGTCCGTTCCGGCAGATCGCTGCCGGGTTCGCTCGGCTTGATGGTCCGGCTGGCACCCAGCGAAGAGACGAGTGTCGCATCGCGGCCGTTTTCGTCCCAGAGGTAACTATAGGGCCGCCAACTCCCGCGTTCGAAGTGCAGAAGCTGCGTTTCCAGCGGAATGTCGCCCTGAGGCAGCGTAAGATGCTTTACCAGCACGGTTCCCTCAGGATAAGCGGCTGACTCGGTTGGCGAAGTGCTCAGTGTGATCTTCCCCTGGCCCGGTATCGCCACCCAGTGCTGCGCGGCCGCGCCATCTTCCCAGCGGGGAACCTTGACGGAATAGGGCACAACTCCTGGCGCAGGCAGTAGATTTTCGACGGACTGGAACAGCCCCGTCTGGCTCAGCTTGCGGGGGAAAGTGGCCGAAGTATCGGGCACGTCGGACGGCAGCAGTTCGTAAATCTGGCCGGTGAAGTCGTAGTCGAGGACGTAAAGCTCGCCGCCGCTGGCTTCCAAAAAGCCGACGATCCGCAGGTCGGTGTCGCAGAGCGTGCTGCCGGCATACGAACCTTCGCGGTCGGGCTGAATCGCCCAGATGGTGCCCGTGATGTAGTCGCCATAGACGAACGCCCCGGCCAGCCCCGGCAGCTTGCCGCCTCGCACTACCGGCCCGCCGATGACCGAGTTTGCCTCGGTGTGCGGATGGTCCTTCACCGGCAGCAAAATGGGCGTCGGCCCCACCGGCACGTCGCCGCGGAGCACGGCCCGCCCTTCCATGACCGGCCAGCCGCAGTTGCCGCCGCGAACGATCTTATGAATCAGCTCCCAGGTTTCCCAACCGTTGTCAGCGGCGAAGATATCACCCGATTGCGGATCGATGCCGAACTTCCACGGATTGCGGAGGCCATAGGCCCAAATTTCGGGCCGGGCGCTTTTGGTTCCGACGAACGGATTGTCGGCCGGCACGCCATAGGGTTGATTTGCCGCCGGGTGATCGACGTCGATCCGCAGGATTGCGCCGAGCAAGTCGGAAACATCCTGCCCGGTGGTCAGGCCGTCGGGCGGATTCGGGCCGGAGCCGTCCCCCGTGGCGACGTACAGCATGCCGTCGAGGCCGAATTCCAGGCAGCCCGCGTTGTGCCCGCCAGAAGGCCACGTAAGCAGCACTTGTTCGCTATCGGCGGCGATGGTCGGAGGTGAATCGGCACTCAACGTGAATCGCGACAGCCGGGTGTGGCCCCCTTGGCCGGGATGAACGTAGGTAACGAAGACCTGCCGATTTTCACGAAACTTGGGGTGCGGCTCGGCATCGAACAGGGCGAGCCGCCCGTTGGTCAGGTCGGCGGGCAGAGCCTTGCGCAGGTCAATCGCCAGGTCGGCCTGGGCCGTGTCAGACCGACTTGTAAATGTGTAAATCCGGCCGTCCATTTCGGTGACCAAGAGCCGCCCCAGGCCGGGCAATTCCTCCAAGCTGCTCGGCTTTTGGAACCGGAGCCTGGCAAACGCGGGGGCGATGCGATAAGGCTCGGGCTTATCGGGAGAGCCAAAGATCTTAGAGGTGGTCCAGGCGGGACGGGGCGCTGCCTTGTCTGCTTCCTTTCCGCCGACCGAGCCAGCGATTAGCGAAACGAAAGCGAAGCCAAAAACGACCACGGGCAACCGGCGATTCATGCTCTGCTCCTGGGAGAGGTTTCGCCATCAGAATAACCGCGGCGCACAACCAAGGGGACTGGACAGTACCGCGCGGGGCCATCAGAACAAGGGCAGACTGCCCCATTCCAGAGATCGCTCCCCATGCCGACTGAAGCCCTGACCCCCGGCGTCACGATCGCCAATCGCTACACCATCGACCGCGAGATTGGCCGCGGGTCGTTCGGCGTGGTGTATTTGGCTCACGACGCCCACACCCGCGAAGAGCGGGCCATCAAGGTGCTGCTCCCCTGGGCCGCTTGCAACGAACAGCTTAGGCATCGGCTGCGACGCGAGGCCCGCCTGGCTGGCAACCTGCATGGGCCGCACGCGGTGCGCATCTACGAAGCGGGCGAAACCGAAGCGGGGGATGTCTTTCTCTCGATGGAGTACCTTCGCGGCGAAGAGCTGAATCTCATTCTCCGCCGCGAAGGGCCGTTTCCCCCCGACCGCGTGCGACGCATCGCCGAGCAGGTGCTCGCCGCGCTCGACGAAGCGCACCGCCTGGGGGTGATTCATCGCGACCTGAAGCCCAACAACGTTTTTCTTTGCTCCGGCGAGGGGGGAGAGTTCGTTAAGGTGTTCGATTTTGGGATCGCCAAGGTAACCGGCGACGGGCAACTCATGGCAACCGCCAAGCTGAGCGTTTCGGGCGGGGTGATGGGCACCCCCGTCTATATGAGCCCGGAGCAATGCCGCGGCGAGGAACTGACGCCGGCAGCCGATTTCTACTCGCTCGGCATCGTGCTGTATGAGTTGCTCACCCGCCGCGTGCCGTTTGAAGACGATAACCCGGTCCGCGTGCTGATGATGCACAATCACGACCCCGTGCCGCCGCTGCCGGAGGGGATTGCCGACACGCCACTTGGCCGCGCGATTATGCGGTCGCTCGCCAAAGAACCTGGCCAGCGATTTCGCTCGGCGGCGGAGTTTTTGGACGCTCTCGCCGGCCGCGAAGTACCGCTTCCCTCGGCGACGCCATCCCCCGCGATTGCCGAGTCAGGCAAACCTGCTCCCACGGCGGAAACCGAACCGAGCCTCGACGAACCAGAGCCAGCGCGTCGCTCAGGATTCAGCCTCTTGATGATCGGGGGGGTCGTTGTGGTCATCATCGTGGCAGCGGCTGCGGCGTATTTTGCACTCAACCGCTAGAGCGGGTGCCGAACGGACCGGGCGGGAATATTCCTCGCCGGCGGCGGCGAACTTTCCGCCAGTCCAATGCGAGCCAATTCGCTCTCGCTCCCCCAATCTGCTGGTTTCGTCCGTGACGGCGTTTAGAATAGGGATTGCCAGCTGGGGACTGAACTTTGCGGGGCGGGTGCGTCACTCATGCGTTGGGCCAATCCTGGCCCCCGGCAGAGAACCAGCCCAGCACTTCGTTCGTCTAGTACCTGTCGGCCCCGCCGCGCGACCGAACTTCTTATCCCCCAACGACTTGCGACCCTAGGAACAACCATGACCGACCAGGCCCAGCCCACCCCCGACGATCTGGCCGCCCTCGAAAACCTCAAAAAAGCCTATGCCTCGGTCCGGCAAGAGCTGGGCAAAGTGATTGTCGGCCAGGAGCAGGTGATCGAGCAGATTCTGATCGCCATTTTTGCCCAGGGGCACTGCCTGCTCGAAGGGGTGCCCGGCCTCGCGAAAACGCTCATGGTCAGCACGCTGGCCCGGTCGCTCAAGCTGCAATTCAACCGGATTCAGTTCACTCCCGACTTAATGCCCTCCGACATCACCGGCACCGAGGTGATTCAAGAGAACCGGGCCACCGGCGAGCGCGGCTTCAAGTTCCTCACCGGGCCGGTCTTTGCAAACATCATCCTCGCCGACGAAATCAACCGCACCCCCCCCAAAACGCAAGCCGCCCTGCTCGAAGCAATGCAAGAGCGGCAAGTCACCATCGGCGGCCAGCGGCACGGTCTGCCGTCGCCGTTTTTCGTGCTGGCCACGCAAAACCCGATCGAGCAAGAGGGGACCTATCCGCTCCCCGAAGCGCAGCAAGACCGCTTCATGTTCAAGGTGTTCGTGAAGTATCCGACTTACGACGAGGAATATCGCATCGCCGAGACGACTACCTCGCAGTTTCATCAGGATGTCGGTGCCGTCATCACCGGCGAAGAGATCATGCACTTGCAGCAAATGGTCCGCCGCGTGCCGGTCGCGCCGTATGTGATTCACTATGCCCTCCGCCTCGTTCGGGCGACCCGCATTCATGAAGGGGATGTGCCGGCGTTCGTCAAAGACTGGGTCAGTTGGGGTGCCGGCCCGCGCGGCATGCAGTATCTGCTGCTCGGCGGCAAGGCCCGGGCAATGCTCAACGGCCGGTTCTTCGTCACCACCGACGACATCAAAGCCGTCGCCCATCCCGTGCTCCGCCACCGCGTCATCACCAATTTCAATGCCGAATCGAGCGGCATCTCGCCCGACAAGGTGATCGACCGGCTGCTAGTTGATGTGCCCGAGCGCCGGCCAGGGGACGAAGTCGTGCCGGAACTGAAGCGGGCGTTTGCTTAGAAATAAGTTCATGGTTCAATGTTCAAGGTTCAATGTTATAGCAACAGCTTTGAAATGAACCTCAACTTTGAACATTGAACATGGAACTTTGAACTCTGAAATTCATGACGACCGCTCCTCATTCTTATCTCGACTCCAAAACCCTCGACCGCATCAAGCGGCTCGATGTCCGGGCGCGCCTCGTGGTCGAAGGGTTCATCACCGGCCAGCACCGTAGCCCGTATCACGGCTTCGCGGTGGAATTCGCCACGCATCGCGAGTACTCCCCCGGCGACGACATCCGCCATATCGACTGGAAAGTTTGGTCGAAAACCGACCGGCTCTACATCAAGGAGTACGAGGAAGAAACCAACCTCAAATGCACGATCTTGCTCGATTGCAGCAAATCGATGCGGTATGGCGGAATGAACCCCGGCGATGGCGGCTGGAGCAAGTTCGACTATGCCGCCACTGGCGCGGCCTCGCTGGCGTATCTGCTGCAGCAGCAACAAGACGCGGTTGGCCTGGTGACGTTCAACACGAAGGTGCAAAAGAACTTGCCCGCCAGCTCGCATCCGAATCACCTCAAGCTGATGTTGCACGAGCTGGAGCAAACCGGTCCCGACGACAAGACCGACGTGGCCCAGGTCTTTCCCGAACTGGCCCGGCAAATTCGCCGCCGCGGCATGATCGTGCTTTTCTCCGACCTGTTTCTCCCGCTACCGACACTGGCCGAATCGCTGCAGCAATTCCGCCTCCGCCGGCACGAGGTGATCGTCTTTCACGTGATGCACGACGACGAGCTGACCTTTCCCTTTCAAGACAACACCCTCTTCCGCGGCCTCGAAATGCCCCTGCAGTTACACACCGAGCCTCGCGCCCTGCGCAAAGCCTATCTCGAAGCCGTCGAACGCTTTCAGGACGAAGTGCGTAAAACCTGCGCGAGCGCCGGCGTCGATTATGTCCTCATGAACACCAAAGAGCCCCTCGATGCCGTCCTCGGCAGCTATCTGACCTTCCGGCAAAAGATTCGCCGCAGCGCCCGCCATGCGTAGCGGGCTCGTGTTTGCATCCCGAAGCACGAAATCCGAAATCCGAAGCACGAAACAAATTCCAATCAGGAAATGCCCCATGAGATGAACGAAGAACTCGATTCCTACCGTTTTTCATGCTTCGTCATTCGTAGTTGAGAATTGTTTCGGATTTAGTGCCTCGGATTTCGTGCTTCCGGCTTCGGATTTCGGACTTCCCCCCATGCTTCTCGCCCAGATCATCGAGTCGCTCGCCTCGTGGATGGTCAATCCCTGGCTCTTTCTCGCAGGCGCGCTCGCAGTCTCGGTGCCGATCATCATTCACCTGCTCAATAAGCGCAAGTTCAAGGTGGTCGATTGGGCGGCGATGGACTTCCTCCTCGATGCCGACAAGAAAAACCGCCGCCGCATCCGGCTCGAGAATCTGCTGCTCCTGCTGCTGCGTTGCCTCGCCATTTTGCTGGTCGCCGCGCTCCTCGCCCGCCCGTTCATTCCGACCAGCGTCACCGCCGGACTCATCAACGCCGCCCAATACGAACGGATCGTCCTACTCGACGACTCCCTCTCGATGCAGGTTCGCCTCGGCAACGAATCGGCCTGGGATGCCGCCCGCAAGCGACTGCTCGATCTGACGAATTCCCTCTCCCAGGAACAGGCCGACAACAGCCTGACGCTGCTACTCGCCTCGCGCCCCGAGCGGAAGCTGTTTCATGCCACCCGCCTCACCACCGACAGCATTGACGACGTGAATGCCGAGATCGAGCGGCTCGAAGCGGGAGACGGCGTTGCCCAGCTCGATGTCGCTCTCAAGGAGCTCGAAGAGCATCTCTCGTCGCAGCCGGCGAATGTCAACCGCGTCGTGTACCTGTTCACCGACCTCCGCCGTCGCGACTGGAACGATCAGGATGCCGGACCGGAATCTCCGGCGAAAAAGCTGGTGCGTCTCGCCAAGTTGACGCAGGGAGTCTATGTCATCGATGCGGGGACCGACGAGGACCGCAACCTCGCGATTACTGAAATTCGCCCCGAGGGAACGCTCGTCCAAGGGGTCACTTCGCGATTCGACGTGACCATTGCCAACCACGGAGCAACCGAAGCCCGCGACTTGCGCGTCAAATTCAGCGCCGGCGATGCTCTCCCGATCGAATCGGCCATCGAGCGGCTCGGAGCGGGAGAGACCACGTCGGTCCGGTTTAACTTCACGTTCTCCGGCGAGGAGGAGGCCAATCCGGACCAGCCCCTCGCGCCGCGACAGGTGAAAGTCGAGTTGCAAACTGCCCGCCAGGGAGAAGACGACCGCCTTCCCGCTGATAGCCTCGCCTTTTTTCCCGCCCGCCTCGTCCGCGGCATTCCGGCCCTCATTGTCGATGGCGATCCCTCGGCCGAATTCGGCAAGGCCGAGTCGTTCTATCTGCGGCGGGCGCTCGCGCCGATCGGTCCGGTTCCCTCTGGCGTCGCGGCCGAAGTTGTCACCGAAAGCGAGCTCGAATCGCTCGACCTAACGAAATATCAGGTCATCTTTCTGGCGAACGTCTATCGCCTGGGGGACAAAACGGCCGACAACATCGAAAAGCTGGAGAAATGGGTCGCGGCCGGTGGGGGGCTGGTTTTGCTGCCGGGCGATCAGATCGACGAGCAATTTTATAGCGACTTTTATTTTCGCGACGGTGCCGGCCTCTCGCCGGTGCTGCTGACGAACATTCGCGGCGACGAAACCGAGGCGACCTGGGCCAGTCTGCGGATCGAGGACGCCCAGCACGAGGTTTTCCAAACCTTTGCCGGCCAAAACAATCCGCTGCTCGATGCGGTCAAAGTGTTTCGCTGGTGGGGTTCGACGATCAAAAAGGAGCAGCTTGGCAAAGAGGTCTCGCTGCTCGCCAAATTCAGCGATGTCGAAGAATCGCCCGCGATTGTCGAGAAAACGTTCGGCCAGGGGCATGTCATGGCGTTCGCCATCCCCGCCGATGCCGATTGGCACAACTGGACCAGCGACCCCAGCTTTTTGCTCGTCGCGCAGGAGCTGGTGCGGCACATGGCGGGCGACCGTGGCGACGCCGGCGCGCTCCGGGTCGGTCAGCCGATTCGCCAGCCGCTCGATTTGGCCCTGTATGGAACCGACGCCACGCTCGCCGGTCCCAAAGAGCTGAAAGCCAATCTGCAAGCCTTCGGCCCCGATGCGAACGAAGGAAATGCCGCGGGGCAGCAAACGGTGTGGCAACTGGAATATCCGCAGGCGAGCGCCGCCGGAGCCGAGAAGAACTCCGGCGTCGCGGCCCAAGGTTTTTACGACCTCAAGCTCACGCGCCGCGACGGGAGCGACGAGCATGTCCTGTTCGCGGCGAATGTTGATCCCGCCGAGGGGAACCTGACCCGCGCGGATCGCGCGACCCTCGACAAGGAGTTCGCCGGCTCGAATGTCCGTATTTTAACGGCCCTTTCCGGCGGTTCGCTGGCCGATGCGGGATCGCAAACCGAAATTTGGTGGTATCTGCTCTGGGCACTGGTTGGCATCCTCTGCGCCGAGCAACTGTTAGGATGGTTTTTTGGCTGGGGGCGATGAGTGGGGCAGGCGTCTCGCCTGCCTTGGAGATTGGAGGTCACCCAATGCAAAACCAACGCGATTCGTCTCTCGCCCATGCGGCGGCCCTGCTGATTGCGTTTTTGCTGGCTGCCGTCGCCGCCAGTGCCCTCGCTCAGCCGCGAGCGGTGACATTGCCCGCCGCCGTTCCCGGCGGACCGAAAAAGCCGGCCGCCGACGACCTGGAAGACGAGAAAGACCCGAGCGAGCTGTATTTTCCCGGCGGAGCCGCTCTCAAGACCGACCCCGAGCAGCAACGCCTGCTGAAGCGGGCCGAGCAGTGCGTCGAGGATGGCCGGCTCGATCTGGCCGCCGTCCTCTGGCAAAAAGTGCTCGACGAAGCGGGTGATACCCTCATGGTCAGCCGCGTGCAGCCCAAGGCAATTCCCGGCTCCGAGACGAAGCGGCTCATGTACACTTCGCTGTCGGAAGAGGTCGAGCGCACGCTCGCCCGCCTGCCGCCGCTCGCCTTGCAAACGTATCGCGTTTCGGCCGATGGCGAGGCCCAGGCGATTCTCGCCGCCGCTGGTGCCGGTCAGGAAGAAGAGGCCCTGGCCACCGTCGTCCGCCGCTATTTTCTCAGTTCGCATGGCGACGACGCGGCCTACGAGCTCGCTTGCCTCGCGCTCGACCGGCACGATTTTGTCGGTGCCAGCCGGCTCTTGTCGCGCATTTTGGAGCGGCATCCCGATCCGTCAATTCCGGCCAGCGAGTTGTGGCTGCGGATGGCGGTCGCCAGCGCCCGCATGGGTGATAAGGCGAGCGCTGACCAGGCCCTCTTGCGGCTGGCCGCGGCTCCCGGCATTCGCCCGGCGAGCGAAACGGTTTCGCTGGTGCGCGACGACGTGGCCCGCGCCACCGCCCTGGCCAGCGCCGCGCTCGGACCCGCCAGCCGCGATTGGCACATGCAACTCGGCCTCCCCAGTCGCACGGGGCACATGACCGCGCTTCCCAGCGAGGCGACCGGCCGCACCCTCTCCGAACTCTGGGTGCAAGAGTGGCCCCTCGCAAGCACCGGCGAAAACGCCTTGAATCCCTATACCGGCATGTTCGGCGGCGGCGGGGTGGTCGTCTTCAGCGGGCGGATCGTCGGCCAGCAAAACCAACCCAGTCCGATTTCGCGCGAAGAGCTGGTCGCCGCCTGGCGGCAAAACGGCTGGATGCCCACCGCGCAGCTCCTGTTCGACGGCGGCCGCGTCTATCTCAAAACGCCCGACCGCCTGGTCGCCTTTAGCGCCTCGGCCCTTAGCGACCAGCCCGCCTGGAAATCCCTCTGGCGAAATCAGTATCAGCTCGACGGCATGTCGCAGATGACCGCGATGATGTCGGCCCAAATGTTCGGCGGCAATTTGCCCCAAGGGACCAAGCCCAAAACCACAGCCGAGGTGCTGCTGTTCGGCGACCGGGTGCATCAATCGATGACGATTTCGGGCGGAGTGGTCTATTCGCTCGAAGGAAAGGCGATTTCCGAAACTTCCCCCCAGCAGCCGGCTCCTCCCAATCGAGGCTGGCAATGGGGAGTCACGCCGCGTCGCACCCGCAAAAACTGGCTCACCGCCTATAGCGCCGTCGGCGGCAAAGTGAAGTGGACCCGCACCGCCAGCGACGAAGACAAAGACGGCACGACCGACATTGGCTTTCTCGCCGCACCGGTCGCCTGCGGCAACATCCTGCTCGCCCCGGTCACCGACGGCGGCACGATCTGGCTGCATGGCCTCGCCGCCGAAGATGGCCGCACGCTCTGGAAATCGTATCTCTGCGACGAGCCGCAGGGAGGGGCCAATCCTTGGTCCCCCATCACCATCGCTGTCGAGGGGCGCGAGGCGTATCTCACGGTCGGCTGCGGCGTCATCTTCGCCGTCGATGCGGTTGGCGGCTCGATCCGCTGGGCCATGCGCTACACTCGCGACGGTAAGCCCAACGCCATGATGCGGCAAATGGGCCATCAGCCAGGCAGCGGCCTGATGGACCCTTCCGGCTGGGACGACGACCTCGTCATTCCCTATGGCCGGGCGCTCGTCGTCATGTCGAGCGATTGCGACAAGCTCCTCTCGCTTGACCGCCGCAGCGGCGAACTCTTGTGGGAATCGCCTCGTGTCTCTCCATTCGGTGCAGCTTCGAGCTACTGCGTCGGCGTCAATGGCCGCGGGTTGATCGTCGCCGGCAAGAACATCGTTCGCCGCTACGACATCCCCAGCGGCCGGCTGGTGTGGGAAAAGGAGATCGAAGATTCGCTCGGCCGGGGCTGCGTGACGGGCGATGCCGTCTATATCCCCGTCAAGGATTCGATCCTCAAGCTCGAGGTCGAGAAAGGGCGCGAGCTGATTCAGGTCGGCGTCGCCCTGACGACCGACGATCCCGTCGGCAATCTCTTTTCCGACGGCGAAAAAATCTGGGTCGCCAGTGCCGGCCGCGTCTATGCGATGACGACGCTGGAACACCGCATGGAAAGCCTGGCCAGGCAAATCGCCGCCGGCGATGCCGATGCCCAGCTCAACCGGATGCGGCTGTACTTCAAGCAAAAGCAACTGAATCTCGCCCTCGCCGACTTGCGCGGGGCCTACGCCCTGTATCAGCGTCAGCTTCCGCCGGATGAATCGGCCGCCAGGCTGTTTGCCGCCATCATCGAGCTTAAGCTGCCACAAACGCAGCCCCTGATCGCCCTGCAAGTTCTGACCGAAGCGTTCGCCAGCGCGCCGTCGCTCCCCGCGCTAGCCAAGGAAAGCATCTCGCGCCGGTCCGATCTGATCGGCACCTCGGTGAATACGATCCGCCAGAAAAAGCTCCCCGGCGGAGCGGCGGCGGTGCTGACGGCCGCCCCGCTGGTCGAGGACGACTATCTCATTACCGCGGCGACTTACGCCATCGACCTTTCGGCGGGTCCGGCCGATGTTACGGTCCTGAAAGAGGCCCTCGCCAGCGGCCGAACTTCGTCGCAACTGATGGCGATTCGCACCCTGGCTCGCCTCGCGCCCGAAGATGCCCGACCCGAGCTCAAAAAGTTGCAGGCGGGCGGCGACGATCGGCTGCGGCTCGCTTCGGCCAGGGCCCTCGCCAACCTGGGAGAGCGCGACGTGCTGGACACGCTGGTGGCCCTGCTCGAATCCGGATTGCCGCGCGTTCGGGCCCGCAGCCACCAAACCTTGCGGGCCCTCACTGGTCAGCAAATCAACTTCACTCCCGAAGGCAAGCCCGAAGATCGGGCCAAAACCGTTACCGCCTGGAAAGACTGGCTCGCCGCCAACTCCACCGCCAAGCTCGTCTTGCCGTTGACCGAGCAGAACGTCCCCCTTGGCCGGACGCTCTATGTGTCGCAGGGGCAATCGCTCCTCATCGAGCTTGATTCGGACCGCAAAAAGCGATGGGAAACCAAGCTCCCCGGCCCCGCCTGGGGTTGCCAAGGGCTGCCGAACGGGCATCGCCTCGTCGCCGTCTATGCCCAGAGCCTGGTGGTCGAATACAACGAAGAAGGGAAAGAGGTGTGGCGCAAGGAGGGGCTCCCCGGCCCGCCCTATAGCGTGCAGCGGCTGGAGAACGGCAACACGCTCGTCGCCTGTGCCGACATTCAGCAGATCGTTGAAATCGCCCCGGATGGCACCTTCACCTCAATCAACGTGCAAGGGAGACCGATGTCGGCCCAGCGGCTCGATAATGGCAATACGCTGGTCGCCCTGCAGCAAGGCAATCGCGTGGTCGAGGTGGACCGGACCGGCAAGATCACCTGGGAAGCTCGCACCGGCAACGGCCCGTCGCACGCGGTGCGGCTCGAAAACGGCAACACCCTCGTCAGCCTGATGTACACCCGCCAGGTCGCCGAATACGACCCGACCGGCAAGAACATCGTCTGGCGGAGCAAAGTGCAGCTCGCGAATCCCTACTGTGCCCAGCGGCTTCCCGGCGGCAGCACGCTGGTGTCCGACCATCTCGGCCTTCGCGAGATCAACGAAGCGGGGGACAAAGCGATCTGGGAGCAGCGGCAGCAGGGAATCACCGGCATGTCGAATTTCTAGGGTAGCGATGAGCGGGGCAATTCTTCATCGACGGCTGCTGGCGGCGGCGCTCGCCCTTGCGCCGCTGTGCGCGGCCCTGGCGGATGAGAACCCCGCCGCCGATTCCCCCGCCGCGCGGCGATTGGCCGAACTTGGCCTTTCGCCGAGCGCGCCGTCGCTCGGCGGCTATCTGGCTTCGCTCCGCCCTTCCCCCGATCAAGAGGCGCTGGTGCGAACCCAGATCGAGCGCCTCGGCAGCGATGATTATGCCCAGCGCGAAGAGGCGGGGCGGCTGCTGTTGCGGCAAATCAGCGGCATCACCCCGTTCTTGGAGCAGGCATTGGCGGGAAACGACCCCGAAATTCGCTGGCGCGCCAAGCGAATCCTCGATCAGACCCAGCGCGAAAGCAAGCTGTTGCTCGGCGCAGTGCTGGCCGTCATCCACGAGCAAAAAGTGCGTGGCCTCGCCGGTCCCTTGTTCGGCGCGGTCCCCTTCTGCGGCGATAACCACCTGCGACTCGCCTTGCGCAAAGCCCTGGCCGCGTCGGCCACGCCCGCCGATGCTCCTCTCTTGCGCGAGCAACTGACCGCCGCCGATCCGCATTTGCGCATCGCCGCCATCGCCACCCTTTCGGTCGCCGTCGGCACCGAAGCCGATCCCGACGCCCGGCGGCTTCTGAACGATTCCGAGGAGCTCGTCCGCTCGGCGGCGGCCCGCGTGCTGGCCGATCATGGCCGCCGCGAATGCCTGCCGGTGCTGGTCAAGCTGTTGGAATCGGCCGAGTCGCCGGTGCGCCTCGGCGCGATTCAGACCCTGCGGCAACTCACCGGGCAGCATTTCAACTATCGCGGGGGCTACGATGCCGCCGAGCGCCGTGCCGCGTCGATTGCCGCCTGGCAAACCTGGCTGGCCCGCGACGGCGCGACCGCGCCCCTCTTGTTTCCGCTCCGCGATGCGGCAGTCGATTTGGGCCGGCTGCTCGTGTGCGATCATAGCCAGCATCTCTTGATTGAATTCGATACCGCCGGCCGTAAAACATGGCAGCGGAACGTCGGCAATCAGCCGTGGGCCTGCCTGGGCCTGGCCAGTGGCAATCGGCTTGTCGGCAGCTATGCCGACCGGACGATTGTCGAGTACGACGACCAGGGAGAAGAAGTGTGGCGGGCCGAGGGGCTGCCGGGGGGGCCGACCAGTATCCAGCGTCTGGAAAATGGCAACACGCTCGTCGCCTGCACAGAAGGCTCGCAAGTGGTCGAGATCGATCCCGCCCGCAAAACGGTTTGGACCGTCGCCATCGAAGGGAGGCCGGTCGATGCCCGCCGCCTCGACGATGGCAACACGCTGATCACCTTGCAGCATTCGCAAAAGGTCGTCGAGGTCGATCCCGCCGGCAAAGTGGTGTGGGAAATCAGCGGCCTGGGGATGGCCTTCTCGGCCGAGCGGCTCGAAGGGGGAACCACCCTCGTTTGCGCCCTAGGACACAACAAAATCCGCGAGTTCGACCGCACCGGCAAGGTCGTCTGGGAAAAAGGAGCCTTCTCGAATCCTTATTGTGCCCAGCGGCTGGCGAGCGGCAACACGATTGTCGTCGATACGACGGGCGTCACCGAAATCGACCCGCAAGGTGCCGTCGTCAGCCGCGTGCAAATGTCCAACGTCAGCCGGGCCTGGCGCTACTAGCCCAATCAACACGAGCCCCAGCAACGAACGCCAACAACCTTCCTCATGTTCGCTTATCCTCCCTTACTTGCCGAACTGGCCCCCTGGCAGCGCGCCGCGCTGTCGTGGGTGGGCTACGATTTCGCGACTTCCCCTCCCGACGCGAAGCCCGAAATCCAATGGACCAACCTGCCGGCAAGCTGGGGGGTGTTCGTGCTGATCGCGGTGGTCCTGGCCGTTCTGTGGGCCGTGTTTTCCATTTATCGCCGCGAAATCGAAACCTGTCCCACCTGGGCCAAAATGCTGCTGGCGTCGCTCCGGGCCGGCGTGGTGCTGCTCTTGGCGTGCATCTTTCTCGGTCCCGCGCTGGTCTATTTGCAGCAGCGGACGATTCACCCCACGGTGCTGGTGCTGCGCGATTCGTCGCAATCGATGAACACGGCCGACCGCTACGACGACGAGGCTGAGGCCCAGCGCGTCGCCACCGTGCTGGGCAAAAGTCCCGCCGAAGTGCAAACCCAGCGGCCGACGCGCGTCGCCCTCGTGAATGAAGTTTTGGGGGCGGGGCCGGGCAAGCTGCTGGAGCAATTGTCCGCCAAGGGAAAGATCCAGATCGGCAATTTCGCCGAGCAGGTCAGCAAGATCGACCTCGTCCGCCCCGCGCCGCCGACCGAGCCGCCGCCCGGAGACCAGCCGGCCGACGGGACGAATCCGACATCGGAGAGCAAGGCCGAGCCCGCCCCCATCTTGCCGCCGCTGGTGGCCGATGGCCGCGGGTCCGATCTGTGGGGAGCGATTCGGCAGTCGCTGGCGGGGGAATCGCCCGCCGCGATCGTGATGTTTTCGGACGGCCAGCACACCGGCAAGGATAGCGTCCGCGATGCCGCCCGCGAGGCGAAAGAGCGCGGCGTGCCGCTTTTGGTGGTTGGCGTCGGCGATCCGGCCCATCATCGCAACTTGTGGCTGGCGTCCGAGGTGTATGTCCGCCCGCAGGTGTGGCAAGACGAGCCGTTCGAGGTCGATGCCCGCATCTCGACCAGCGGCATCGAGCCGGGAGAGGTGCGGGCCGAGCTGATCGAGCAGCGCGTGGGAGACAACGACGCCGCCATCGGCAGCGGGACGGTGGTGCAGTCGATCTCGGTCCCGGTGGGGATTCCGGGGCAGCGGGCGCGGGCCCAGTTTTCCCACACCCCGCGCGAGGCGGGGCGCTTTGTCTATACCGTCAAGCTCGACACGCTGGACGACGAATTGACCGAGGAAGACAACCAAAAAACCTCGGCCGTGGTCAAGGTGCTGAGCCGGGAGAAGGTCCGCGTGCTGCTCGTTTCGGGAGGGCCGTCGTGGGATTATCGCCTCGTGCAGAAGCTGCTGGCCCGCGACAAAACGATCGTCGTTTCGTGCTGGCTGCAAACGCTCGACGAAGACCGCGCCCAAGAGGGAACGCGACTCATCACGCACCTGCCGATCACCAAGGAAGAGCTGTTCTATTACGACGTGGTGATGCTGTTCGATCCGAATCCCCAGGAGTTCGATCAAGCCTGGATTGAGCTCCTGAAGCAGTTCGTGGGGGAGCATTCCGGCGGGCTCTTGTTCATGGCCGGTCCGCGGCATTCGGGGCGCTTGCTGACGAGCCCTCGCACGGCCGAACTGGCGAAGATTTTGCCGGTCAGCTTTGGCGATGTCGGGGCGCTCGAAGTCGCCGCGCTCCTTTCCAGCAATCAGCGGGCCTGGCCCCTCAAGGTCGTTCCCGCCAATGCCGACCATCCGGTGATGCGGTTCTATCCTGAGCGTCAAGAGACGCTGCAACGCTGGGAGACCTTGCCGGGCATGTACTGGAGCTTTCCGAGCAAGGACGCCAAGCCAACGGCCCAGGTGCTGCTGGAGCACAGCGACCCGACGCTCCGCAGCGTCGAAGGCTCGCGCCCGCTGATGGTCGCCGGCCGCTACGGCAGTGGACACACGCTCTATCTCGGCTTCAGCGGCACTTATCGTTGGCGGCGGGCGGGGCGGCAGGCGGAGTTTTTCGACAAGTTCTGGATTCAGGCGACGCGTTATCTCGTCGAAGCGCGCTCGCTCGAAGGGCGTCGCCGGGGCTATGTCGAAACCGATTTGGACATCTACGAAGTGGGCCAAAAGGTGACGATCACCGCCCGCCTGCAAGATGCCTCGTACAATCCGCTCGTCGCGCCGAAGGTCGATGCCACCCTGGTCATCGCCGGCCAATCGCCAGAGACGTTGCCGCTGGCCGCCATCGACAACCAGCCGGGGCATTTCGAGGGAACGCTAATCGCCCGTAAAACGGGCAAACACTCGGTCCGCATCAACATTCCCGCCTCGGAGGCCGAAGGGGGAGTCATCGAAGCCGACTTTACCGTCATCCTGCCGAGCGTCGAGACGAACCAGGTGTGGCTCAATAGCGCATTGCTCAAGGAAGTGGCCGAGGCGTCGGGAGGCAAGTATTTCTCCATTGACGAAGTGGCCCAAGTGGCCGCCGCCGTTCCCGACAAAACCGAGATCGCCGTGTTCCGCAGCAAGCCAGATCCGCTGTGGGATGTGCGCGGGATGCTCGTCGCCCTCGTCGGTCTCCTCGGCTGCGAATGGTTCCTCCGCAAACGCTTCAAGCTCTTGTAGGAAAATTCGAAATCCGAATGTCGATAGCCGAAAGCCAAAAACGGCTCGTCAAGAGCATCCCTCTACCGAGTTTCTGAACCCTGAATCCTGAACCCCCACCTCATGTCCCTCGCCACCCAACCCCTCTCCGAACAAACCGCCGCCGTGGTCGCCCGCCTGGCGAAGCTGCGCTTCCTGGTGGCCTCGTGGTTCTGGGTCGACGGGCTCGCGCGGGTGCTGTGGCTGGCGCTCGCGCTGTGCCTCGCCGACCTTCTGCTCGATTGGCTGTTTCGCATGGACCGCCCGCAACGGGGCGTGATGCTGGTGCTGATGCTCGGCGGGCTGGGCTATGCGGTCTATCGCCGGCTGGCGCGGCCACTCTCGGCCCGACTGAGCGACGATGCCCTCGCGCTGCAAGTCGAAGCGGGCAACAAGCAGCTGGGCCAAAGCCTGATTAGCGCCCTACAACTTGCCCGGCTCGACGACATCGAAGGGCGCGGCATGTCGCCGGTCCTGGTACGGCAAACGGTGCTGACCGGCACCGCGGCGGCCGCGCGGGTGCCGTTCGCGGGGATTCTCGACGGCCGCGAGTTTCGCCTCAATTGCATCCTGCTCGTGCTGGCCATCGCCGCCTTTGTCGGCCTGGGCATCGGCATCGCGACCAACGATTCGCTGCACATCTGGGCGAACCGCAATTTGCTGCTGGGCGACCGCACCTGGCCGCAGCAGACGTATCTCATCGTCGAGCGCGTGAAGGACGGCAAGGTGGTCTTTCCGCGCGGCGAGGACTGGACGCAAGTCGTCACGGTGCGCGACGACAGTAAGGTCGTCCCCAGCGAAATTTCGATCGAGTTTCGCCGTGCCCACGGCCGGCCGCCGCAAGCGATGAAGCGGACGAGCCCCGACAGCCGGCAGTTCGATGCGGTGTTCAACAATGTCATCGAGCCGTTCGACTTTCGCGCCCGCGGCGGCGATGCGGTCACCGATTGGGTGCGGGTCGAGCTCGTCGAGCAGCCCGCCGTCGAGTCGCTCTCCCTCATCGTTACTCCCCCCAAATATGCCGGTCGGGAGGCCGAAGCGCTCCCCCCCGGCAAAGGGCCGTACTACGTTTTGGCGGGAAGCTCGCTCGCGCTGTCGGGAAAGGCCAATAAGCCGCTGGTGAGGGCCGACTTGCTGATCGATGGTCAGCGCCGCCCGCTGACCTTGAAGGACGGGCTGGAATTCTCCGGCCAGGTGCCTGCCGAGAAGCTCGTTCCGGGGCAATATGTGATCGAGCTCGAAGACACACTCGGTCTGACTGGCCGCCGCCCAACCACTTTCGGTTTGCGGCAAAAGATCGACCGCGAGCCGCGGGTTCGCGTCCGGCTGATTGGCGTCAGCGGCATGGTGGTTCCGCGGGCCCGCGTGCCGTTCACCTGCCGGATCAGCGACGACTTCGGCCTGACGCTGGCCGAGGTTCGCTATTCGTGGCGGGGCGACGACGTGGCCAACCCCGAAGGGGCGGGCACCATCGCGTTGGTCGGCGCGAAAGAGCAGCTCGGCCGGGTCGAAATGTCGCTCGACGACGCCCTGGAGCTTGCCCCGCTCAAGATTCCGACCGGCAGCGGTTTGAACTTCCATTTCGCCGCCGCGGACAACAACGACATCGGCGGGCCGACCGTCGGCAAGTCGAGCGACTTCCTCTTGCGCGTTGTCACCGAGGAGGAACTGCGGACCGACCTCTTGCGGCGCGAAAAAGAGCAGCGGCAGGAGTTCGAGCGGATCGTGAAGAACCAGGAGGACCTGCTCACCGATAGCCGGGCCTTGCAGGCGGCTGCCCGCGGCGCGGCCGCGCTCTCGCCGCAGCAGAAGGACCTGCTCATGCAGTATCAAAAGCGGCAGAAGCTCGTTGGCCAGAACACCGGGGCGATCGCCGAGCGGCTGGCCAGCATCGTCATCGAGGTGCAAAACAACCGGTTGGAAGAGGCCGGCGGTAAGCTGCAAGGGCGGCTCGAAAACGACATCATCGGGCCGATGCGGGAGGTGGCCGAAACGCTCGTTCCCGAGCTGACCCAGCTGCTCGACCGGACCCGCCGCCAGGCCGCCGAAGCGACGGCGCGCGGCCAGGCCCTGGGCGACACCATCGCCCAGCAGCAGGTGGCCGTCGAAAAGATGCAAGAGATTCTACGACACATGGTCAAGTCGGAGGGCTTTCAGGAGGCGGTCAACTTGCTCTACGAAATCCAGAAGGCCCAGAGCGACGTACACACCGAGACCAACAAAGAGCGGCAAGAGCGAATCAAGCGGATTCTCGAAGGTGCCGGCAATCCGGCACCGCCCGACCCTAAACCGCAGCCGTAGCCTCCCGCCCCCACTCCTCGCTTACATCCACTCTTTAATCACCTTCCCCTCGATCAGCCGCAATGGGCGGCCGTCGGGGCTGGTGGCCATCAGGTCGGTGGGAATGCCGAGCTTGGCATAGATCGTGGTGCCGATGTCGTCCGAGAGGTATTCGTCCTTGGTGACAAAACCCCCTTCGCTGTCGGTCGAGCCCAGCACGCTGCCGCCGGGAACGCCCGCCCCCGCCATGATCGCGAAGCCCGCGGTCGCCCAGTGGTCGCGCCCGCTGGCGGCATTGATTTGCGGCGTCCGGCCGAAGTCGGTGAGCCACACGACCAGCGTCGTATCGAGCAAACCCCGCTGATCCAGATCGATGAGCAGCTGCGGCAGGCCCTGATCGACTCGCGGCATCAGGCGTTCTTTCAAGCTCTTGAAGTTGTTGGCGTGCGTGTCCCACGCGCCGTCGGTCACGGTGACGAACCGCACCCCCGCCTCGATAAGGCGGCGGGCCAAGAGGCAGCTTTGGCCGAACTTGTTGCGGCCATAGGCGTCGCGGAGCTTGTCGTCTTCCTTGTTCAGGTCAAAGGCCCCCTTCGTCTCGGGCGAGGTGATCATGCTGAGAGCCGTCTTGACGTTCTCGTCGAGCGCGTCGAACGCGGCGGGCTGCAGCTCGGCCTTGCGTTGCAACTGATCGATGCGGGCCAGCATCTTCACGCGGCGGTCGATCCGCTCGGAGGTGACATCGACCGGCGGGGTGATGTCGCGGACGCTGAAGTCCTTGTCGCTCGGGTCGGCCGCCACCTCGAATGCCCCATATTCCTGTCCCAGCACGCCGGGGCTGCCCCCGCCGTAGCGGCGATCGACCTCAGTGCCGAGCTGCACGAAGGGGGGCATCACCGTCTTGAAGCCCAGCTCGTAGCTGGCGACCGAGCCATAGGTCGGAAAGCGCACCGCCTGATTGAACGGCCGCCCCGACATGACGTATTGATCGGCCGTGCCGTGGCTGCCGTTCTTGGGGTTCCAGCCGCGCAAGAGGCCAAAGCGGTTGGCTTCCTTGGCGAAAGTCGGGCAGACCTCGGTGAATTTGACTCCCGGGATGGCCGTGTCGATGACACTATATTCCCCGCGCACACTGGCCGAAGCGTCGGGCTTGGGATCGAACGTGTCGTGGTGGCTGGTCCCCCCGCGGGTCCACACCAGGATGCAGTTGACGCCGGTCCCATTGCTGGCCGCTTGGGCTTTTTTCGCGGCCAACGCCAGCGGCAGCGACAGGCCCAGCCCGGCCAAGGCCCCCACCTGCAAAAAGCTGCGGCGATGCACGCGGTCGCAGTAGCGCGAAGTTCCCAGGGTAAAGGGCAGCATGTGGGGGGCTCCTATCGGCGGGAATGGGCGGGGGTAGGTCGGCAGGCGGGGAGTCTCGCGGCGGACGGGAAGGTCGGGTCCGCGCGAACTAATCCAGACTCGTTGATCCTAACCTATCCATCGGCCCGCCGGCAACCGTTTTCCTACTGTTTTCGCTCGCCGCTAGCAGTTGGATTTTTGGATCTCGGATTGCGGATTGCAGAGTGGTGAGTGGCTTGTACTGATCGCTGACCCCTATCCCCTCCCGAACGCAACCACCGGTCGCGGCTTGAACTCCTGTCCCCTATTCTCGGCGGTCCCGCTATACTGCGCCTCACGGAGGTGGGCATGGCGAAACGCGGCAACCACTACGAGGCGGCCTTTGAGGAGTATCTCCGCTGGCTTGCGGTCCCCTATGTCGCCGTGGACGAAACCCGCCGCAGTTTGGCTGGCGACCGCACCCTCAAAAGCCTCGATTTCATCGTTTCCCCGCCGGAAATTCCCGGCAGCTGGCTGATCGATGTCAAGGGACGCCGCTTTCCCACCGGCACGAGTGGGCAATACTGGAAAAACTGGTCCACCGCCGACGAGCTGACGAGCCTCGCCGGCTGGGAAGCGCTGTTCGGCCAGCAGTTCACCGGGCTCTTGGTCTTTGCCTATAACGTAATTGGCGATCGGGCCCCCCTCCCCCGCGACGAGCTGTTCGTCCATCGCGGCGGCCTCTACGGCTTTCTCGGCATCCGGCTCGACCACTACGCAAGCAGCGCGAAGCAGCTTTCCCCCCGCTGGAACACGGTCCACATGCCGGTTCCCCGTTTTCGGGCCCTCGCCCGCCCGGTCCGCGAGCTGCTCGCCGTCGCTTTGCCTGCCGGCAGCGGCGCGGCGTGACCAGCCCTGTCTCCTCCTCGCGCGCGACTAAATGGAGGAAAGTCGCGCCTTGGGGTCGCGCCGGAAGTCCTTGGCGGTGATGCGCGTCAACGCCGGGATAACGTGAAGCATTGCAGCAATTGAGGGATGCCGCGCCGGCGCGGACTCGTGGAGTTTGCTAATCAAACGTGGGCCACGCGATCCGCGCAAAGATGGGCCGCACTTGCCCGATACAGGGACCGCGAAACAATCGCCTGGACACCGGCACCGCCTGGCTCGCGGCTCCCCTCAATCGACTCGCCGCCCGCCAGTGGTTATGGTACGAATGAGCTCGGTATTTCTCGCCCTCCCCCCTCGCGGCACGTTCCCGCCATGCAATTTCAAGAGCTGCTGATCCTGCTGCCGTGCCATAGCCTGGAAGATTTTCCCACCTATCACGAGGGGGACGATGCTCAGAGTCTGCTGGCCAGCTGGTCGGCATTGTGGCACCCGGAGCTGATCGTCGCCGCCGGCCAGGCTCCGCAGTGGAAGCGGATCGAGGATCCGCCGACCGAGATCGCCGGTCGGCTCATTGTGGTCCCCTCGGTCTGTGCCCAAAAGCTCCCCACCGGCTTTGCCCAGCGCTGCAAGGAAGAGGGGGGACTGCTCATCCGCAAAACGACGAGCCGCGACGAAATCCTGGCGACGGCTCTCGGCCAGCTCGATGGCCGCCAAACTCCGGTCGATCCCGATCTGGCGGCCGATTTTCTCGCCCTGGGCTACTGCTATCTGATGATCCAGTTGCTCACCCGGCAGATGCGCTATTCGAGCAATCTCGACGAGACGTACTTTAAGAATACCGTCATCGCGGGGGCCATCGCGGCAGTGGCGGGGGATCGGGCGCTCGCCAAGGAGAAACTCTCGGCCTGCTTCAGCGTGCTGGCCGAAGAGCGCGACCATTACTACCCGGTCGATGCCTATCTGATCGATCTGAACATGGTCGCCGCCACCACCCTCGGCCCGTCGCTGGCGGCGGAACTATCGCGGCCCTCCCCCACCAGCCTGATTCTGCCCGCCGATCTGCTGGTCGAACTGGCCGCGAAAGAACCCGCCACGCTCGCCGCTTTGAAAGATGGCCTCGCTGCCGGGCGAATCGGTCTCGTCGGCGGCGAGGGCAGCGAGCGCCGCCTGCCGCTGTTATCGCACGAAAGCATCCTGGCCGAACTCCGCCAGGGCCTCGCCAGGTATGACGAATTGCTCGGCCGCCGCCCCGAAGTCTTCGGCCGCTGGCGACATGGCATGACGCCCCATTTGCCGGGCATCTTGCACCGGCTGGGCTTTCGCGGCGTGCTGCACGCCAGCTTCGACGAGGGCAAAACCCCCGACGGCCTGCAATTCAAGGTGCGCTGGGAGGGGCTCGATGGTAGCGCAATCGACGCCATCGCCCGCACGCCGCTCGACGCCAGCAAGCCGCAAACGTTTCTCGCCCTGGCAACCAAGCTGGGAGAGTCGATGGATGCCGACCATGTGGCGACGATCTGCTTCGCCCATTGGCCCGGCCAGGCGAGCCCCTGGCTCGACGACCTGCGGCGAATCGCGAGTTATTCGTCCGCCCTCGGCAAGTTTGTCGCCATCGACCAGTATTTCCGCTACACCACGCAGCCCGGCCAGCTTGACCGTTTTGAAGCCGACCGCTACCGGGCTCCGTACCTCAAGCAAGCGGTCATTCGCAAGCACGAAGATCCCATCAGCACCCCCGCTCGCTATTGGCAACGGCAAATCGCCGCCACCACGATCCAAACGCTCGATGCCTTGGCAACGCTCGTGACCGGCAAGCCGCGGACGTTCGAGGGCAAGGAGGGTAGGGCTAAAGAGGGCGAGGCGCCCGCCGAGCCGTTCGCGGTGACCGAGGATTCCCCGCCCGAAATCGACGCTACCATATCCCTGTCCCTGGCCGCCACTTCCGTTCGCCTGGCCGAGGCCCTTACGATCGCGAAGCCAAACAACGCCCAAGGAACGCTGGTCATCAACCCCTGCAGTTTCATTCGGCGGATCGGCGTCGAAGTGCCGAGCCTGGCTGGCTCGCCGACGATCGAGCGCCCCGTCTATGCCGCCGATGCCGCGCCCGCCGGTGGCATTCAGGCAGTGGTCGATGTTCCCGCGTTCGGCTTTGTTCATCTCACTCCCGGCAAGCCCGCGCCGCGCGATAAGAAAACGCTGCTGCTGGTGGAAGATGGGGTGTTGCGGAACGAGTTTTTCGAGGCGATTATCAACCCCACTACCGGCTCGCTGGCGGCGGTTCACGAATATAAGTCGCGCGGCAATCGCTTATCTCAGCAAATTGCCCTGCGCATGCCCGGCCCCAAGCAAAAGCCGGGGGATACCTATCGCGACCCGGACGAATCGGCCGTTTATTCGGTGATGGCGGGAGATACGGTCGAGACGACGATTTCGACCACCACTCTGGGCGAGGTAGTGGCCCGCGGCCGATTGCTCGATCTCGCAGGGAAAGAGCTGGCCAGATTCAAGCAGACCTATCGCCTCTGGCGCGGCAGCCGAGTGCTGCACCTGGCGATTGAACTTGAGCCATCGAAGAGCCCCGGATGGACCCGTGGAATTCGTACTATTGCTGTCGGTTTGCCTGGTCCGACGAGCTGTCGGAGATCTTTCGCACGCAGCACGGAACTCGCCACCCCGCGCCGGAGAAGCGATTCGAGTCGTCCCACTATGTCGAAATCTCCGGTGAAAAAGCGAGTACCGCGATCCTCACCGGCGGTCTGACGTTTCATCGCCGACATGAGGACCGGATGCTCGACACGCTGCTTGTCACGCGCGGCGAGCGGGCGCGCCAGTTCCGCCTAGGGATCGGCATCGATTTGCAACATCCCTTGCACGAGGCGCAGGCCATTTTGACGCCGCCGATTGTCGTTCCGAATATACCGGCTCCGGCGTCGGGCAATTCGGGGTGGCTGTTGCATCTCAGCTCCCGCAGCGTCGTCGCCACCAGCCTGCAGCCGCTGATCGAAGCGGGGCGGGTCGTCGGCCTGCGGGCGCGGCTCTTGGAAACGGCTGGCCGACCGGCGAATTTCGCGCTCAGCGCGTTTCGAGCGTTCAATACGGCCAGCACCATCGATTTTCAGGGAAATGTGCTGGCTGATTGTCCGCTCGACGAGGGCAAAGTGAAGCTCGACCTCGCCGCACACGAATGGGTGGACGTCGTCGCCCGGTGGTAAACCATAGGAGATAACCATGCGCGTCGCCGTTTTCAGCACGAAGGACTACGATCGCGAATACCTGACACAGGCGGCCGAAAAGGCGGGGCATGAGCTCGTTTATTTCGAGCCCCGACTGACCGCCGAAATGGCCGTGCTGGCCGCTGGTTTTCCGGCGATTTGCAGCTTCGTTAACGACCCGCTCGATGCCGAGATTCTGGCCAAGCTGGCGGCCGGAGGAACGCGGTTCGTCGCACTCCGCTGCGCGGGATTCAACCAGGTCGATCTCGAAGCGGCGGGACGACTCGGCATTCGCGTCGCCCGCGTTCCCGCCTATTCGCCCCATGCCGTGGCCGAGTTCGCCATCGGCATGATCCTGGCCCTCAATCGCAAGTATCACAAGGCATATCACCGCGTGCGCGAGGGAAACTTCGCCATCGACGGGCTGCTCGGGTTCGATTTGCATGGCCGCGTGGCGGGGGTCGTCGGCACCGGGCAGATTGGGGCCATCGTGGCGCGGCTGTTGTCCGCCTTCGGCTGCCGGGTGCTGCTCTACGACCCGATCGAAAACCCCGCGTGCCGCCAAATTGGCCATTACGTCCCGCTCGACGACCTGCTCGCCCAGTCGGACATCCTCTCGCTGCATTGCCCCCTCATGCCGGCGACGAAGCACCTGATTAACGAGCGGACTATTGCCCGGCTGAAGCGCGGCGTGCTGCTGGTGAACACCAGCCGCGGCGGGCTGGTCGATGCCCAGGCGGTCGTGGCGGGCCTCAAGAGCGGGCAGATCGGCTACCTGGGCCTCGATGTTTATGAAGAAGAGGCGGACCTGTTCTTCGAGGACCACTCGGACGACGTAATTCAAGACGACGTCTTCATGCGGCTCTTGACGTTTCCCAACGTCCTCATCACGGCCCACCAGGCGTTTTTCACGGAGAACGCCCTCACGCAGATCGCCGCCGTGACGATGGAGAATCTCTCGGCGTTCGCCAGTGGCACTTCGCCGGCGAGCGAGCTGCGCACGGCACCCAAAAGCTGATTCGTCTAGCGTTATGGCTTGACGGCCGGGACTCCCTTTGCAAACACGTGCTTCAGTGCCGCCAGCAAGTCGAGGCGGCGATACGTTTGCTTCGTTCCGAGGTCGGCCACCTCTGTACCGGTCATTTGCATGATTCTGAGCATGGCGGCGGGGAGATTTTCGCCGTCGGCGCGCCAGTCGTACCTGGCCCTGTTGATCGCCTCGCGAAGGATCATCGCGCTGCCGCAGGCGATGGCGTTCGACGAGCTGGTCGCGGCCGCCGGCACGAGCAGATCGAGCTTGGCGTGACGGTCGAGATAGGCTTCGTCCTTTCCCGGCCGCACCGCGCCAATGGCAATGCAGTTCGGCTGGCACGCCGGCCACGAAATGCCGGTAGTGAAATTGTGGTTGCCCGCCGGAGCGCTGACCCAAATGCCCAGCTTGCGGAGCGCGGCGAGTTGCTCGTCGATTTCGGTCGGCACCGGCGCGGCGTGGGCCTGGTCATCGACCGGGGCGAGGTTGACGGTGGTAATCTGATACTTCTGGTGGTTCTTCACGATCCATGCCAGGCCGGCGGCGAGCGTTTTGCTATCGGACAGCTTGCAGTGGCAACATTCGAGGGCCCGAATCACCGCGACCTGGTTGTTGTAGGCCACCCCCCATTTGCCTCCAAAATTCAGCGACGATGGCAAGCCGATGGTCGAGCCGTGATAGCCGCGCCCTTCGTGCTTCGGGTCGTCGTCCCCATCGACGCTGTCGTATGCGACCAGCACCTTCGGCCGGCCGTCCACCGGCGTGGACCACTGCGGCATCGATAGCTTGCAACCGTCATCGACCAACGCCAGCGTTTGTCCCTGGCCAAACGTCAGCTCGTTGGCATACTCCTTCCAAGCCGCAACGACACCGGCATGTTCGAAGGGTTCGTTCTGCACCGGCTCCCCCGCGAACGCCCGCGCGGCAACAGCGGCAGCGAAAGTGATGAACAGGAGACAGTGCAGAGAGCGGTGCATGGCGAACTACCGGGTGTTTCGAGACTACACGTTGATGCAAGTTTAGCTCCCGAGACACCCGGGCGAAAGCGTTTGAGCAGCGCGGTGCGGAGTGGCTCCGCCTCTCGTCGATGCAAGTATTTTTCGCTATCATCGCTCTATGGCTGACCAACGTGGCGAAACCGAAGCCGCCGAGCCGGCGGCGCTGCCGATCCGGGTGCTTGTCGTCGATAACGACGAGGCGCTCGTCCGCGCCATGGAAGAGAGTCTGGTCAAGGTGGGCTATCAGGTAACGGTGGCGACCAGCGGCCCGGAAGGGGCCCGCAAGATCGACACCGACACGTTCGACGTCGTCGTCACCGACCTCGTAATGAACGACCTCGACGGCATGGAAATCCTGGGCCGCGCCCGCGAGAAGCTCCCCGATGCCGAGGTGATTCTGGTCACCGGCCATGCGACCGTTCCCAAGGCGGTCGAGGCGATGCAGCAGGGGGCGTTCAACTTTCTCGAAAAGCCAATCACCCCCAATCGCCTGCGGGCCGTCTGCGAAAAGGCGGCCGATGCCGTCCGCCTCAAACAGCAAAACCTGGAGCTGCGCGAGCGGCTGGACGAGCGGTTTGGCTTCGAGGGGATCATCTACGCCAGCAGCCAGATGCAGGGGGTCATCGACCGTCTCAAGCGAATCGCCCCAACCGACGCCACCGTGCTGATCCACGGCGAAAGCGGCACCGGCAAGGAGCTGATCGCCCAGGCCATTCATCAAAACAGCCCCCGCAAAGGGAAGCGGATCGTCGCCCTCAACTGCGCCGCCGTGGCCGAGAATCTGGTCGAAAGCGAGCTGTTCGGGCACGTCAAAGGGGCTTTTACCGACGCCCATAGCGACCGGATCGGGGCCTTCGAGTTCGCTAACGGCGGCACGCTCTTTCTCGACGAAGTCGGCGACATGCCGATGAGCACGCAGATCAAGCTGCTCCGCGTGCTGGAGGAGCATCAGATCACCCGCGTGGGAGACAACAAGCCGATCCGCGTGAACGTGCGGCTCGTCTCGGCGACCAACCGGCCGCTGGAGGAGATGGTGGCGGCCGGCAAGTTTCGCAACGACCTCTACTTCCGCCTGAAGGTGGTCACGGTCAATTTGCCGGCTCTCCGCGAGCGGCGCGAAGACATCATCCCGCTGGCGGATCATTTCCGCCGGCTATTCGTGAAACGGCATCACAAGCAGGTGAAGGGGCTTTCGCCCGCCGCCACCAAGCGGCTGTATGGCTACGACTGGCCCGGCAATGTCCGCCAGCTGCGCAACGCCATCGAAACGATGGTCGTCCTCGATGCCGATGGCCTGCTCGATTTGGACGACCTTCCCCCCGAGCTGGCCGAGGCCGCTCCCGCCGCCATCGCCGAGTCGGCCGTTGCCGGGCCGCTTTCGCTGATCGGCCGGACGATGGACGAAATCGAGCAGTGGGCCATCGAAGAAACACTCAAGCTCACCAGCGGCAATCGCGAGGAAGCGGCCAAGATTCTGGCGATTGGCGCGCGAACGCTGTATCGGAAACTGGAGAAGTATCAGGGAGGATCTGAAGCAGGGGTGGAAGAATAGAGTTTGTCCGTTGTCATTCGGCCTTGGGGTTTTGGTTGGGGGAGTCAGGACAGGGAAGAAAATTGTCCCTCCCAATCACAAATGACAAACGACCAGGGACAACCGCTATCTTTCCATCCCCAACTCATAACATGCCGCTTCCTCGGCATTGCGGACGAGGAGCTTGTTGCCGACGAGGCAGAGGTTGTTCCAGGTTTTGCCATCGAGGGCGGGAAACTGGCCGAGCTCGACGAATTTTTTCGGGTTCGCTTCGACAAGGGCGACATCCCCCGTTTCGGCCTGCACGAGGATCAGCTCGCCGACACCAAGCACCTGGCCGTGTCCATAGCGGCCCGCTTTCCATTGCCGCTTGCCGCTGGCGACCTCGACACATTCGAGAATCCCCTCCGATAAGGCGTAGGCATAGTCGCCGATGAGCGTGACATTGGTGAACTTCGTTTGCAGCACGCGGTGCGTCGCCCACACCGATTGCGGGGCCGCCGGAGTGCCGCTGCCGGCAGGTGCAAACGACAACAGTTCGCTCCCCAGGCTGTATCCCTTGCTCAAGAGGAGCTGGTCCGCACCGACGGGGACCGGCTGCGACGAATTGGCGCTGCCGCTCGAATTGCCGGGCCAGGGATGGGTCCACAAGACGCGGCCGGTGGCCACGTCGTGTCCACTGGCGGTTTTTTCGTTGACGCTGGCGATTTGCCGCGTGCCGGCGAGCGTGACGAGCGTGGGGGAGCTATAGCCGATTTGGTCGGTCCCCGCTTCCCAGCGGAGATCGCCACTCTCGGCATCGAAGGCGACGAGCGATTTCGGCACTTTGCCGCCGGCGGGGACGATGACCATTCCATCGACGACGAGCGGCGACCCGGAGCGTCCCCAGGCGATTTTGGCGTTGTCTTCGGCTTGGGTCAGGCCATAGCGCTTTAGCAGATCGTCTTGCCAGAGCAATTCGCCGGTGGCTCCATTGAGGCAGCGGAGGATGCCAGTCGCTCCCATCGCATAAACGCGGCCGCCGGCGATGGTGGGAGTGCTGCGCGGGCCGACGCCGCCGAGGACGGTTTGGTTGTCGTGCCGAGCCTGGATGGCGTGCCCCCACGCCGGTTTGCCGGTGGCGATTTCGTAGCAAGTGACCCACTCTTCCGGACCGCGCTGCTCCATTGTCACGGCATGGCCGTTGACCGTCGCGAAGGCCGACCAGCCGGCACCGATGGACCGCTTCCAGAGCAGTTTAGGTGGGGTGGACCAATCGCGGGCCAGCTTCGGCCCCGGCAGAAGATTGCGGCGGCCCGGGCCGAGAAACTCGGGAAAATCGTTGGGGGTCGTGGTTTGCAGGTCGATGCCGGTCGCAATGGCGGGCTCCGGCTTGGGCAAGGCGGCATCGCGCTGGTCGGCGGTGGGAAGCCAGCGCGGTTCGACCGAAAAGACCATCCCGCCGCTGGCATCGGTAATCCGAAAGCAGGCGAAGAAGAGGAGCCCGAGGGCCATCACGCCGCCAAGTGCCCCCCGGCGGATTGGCACCGAGTAGCCACTGCGAAAGCAGAACCAAACGAGCAGCGTGATGATGGCGATGCCGGTGAAGACGAGCGTAAGCAGATTGACGAGGCCCGAATCGTTCAGCGGGCGGGGGGGATTTTCAAGACCATGCAGGCCCCGGATGAGCACCACCAAGAGGAGCGGCCCCGCGATCAACAGGCGGGCGAACCAGCCCGGAAAGAGGGGGCGCGGTTTCGGCAAAAAGGCGGAGTATTTTTCGGTCATAAACAAACCTGGCAAGCGAGGAAGCGGCAGGAATATTACCCGCGAATCGAAGGCGGGGTTTGGGCCATTATGGGCGGCCTGGCCAGTCGCGAATGGCGCGTTCCCCCACTTTGGCGAGCGGGCTATAGCGCGGATGACGCGATTCCTTGTACGGATCGTTCCGCCGGGCGTTGTAGCAGCAAATGAGCGACCACCGCGGCTCGTCGGCGGTGTTCATGTCGCTGCGATGGAGCAGGTTGCTGTCAAAGAAAATCGCGTCCCCCGGCTCGCATTCAACATAGTCGAGCGGCATCCGGGCGAGGGCGGCAGTCACGCGTTCCAGGTCGGCACCGGTTTGGTCTCCCGTTTTTCCGTGATCGATCCGCCCTAGCCGATGCGAGCCCCGAATCACCTGCAGGCAGCCATTGGCCTGGTTCGCGCGGGTAACGGCAATCAGGCAACTGGCGAGCAGCGGCAGCAGGCAGCCGTTGTGATACCAATAGCCGTAGTCCTGGTGCCATTCCCAGGCTCCGCCGACCTTGGGCTCTTTGAGCATCATTTTCATGTGATACAGATAGACCTCTCCCCCCAGGGCTTGCTCCATGCGCTCGACGATGCGGAGGGAGCGGGCGAACATGCTATAGAGGTCTTCCCCCGCGTGATTCCATAGGGCGAGCTTCGTTTCGTGGCCGGTGGCGTCTTTGCGGCCATACACCGAGCCGGCGAAGCTGGGGTCTTCGAGAGCAAACCGCAGCAATTTGTCGATTTCGTCGCGTTCGAAGAGGCCGCGGACGATGTAGTAGCCGTCGCGCTCGTAGGCGGCGAGCTCGTCGGTGGCGAACAGCGGAGAGAGCATGTGACTTATCGGGCGAGAAGTAGGGCTGTGGATCGTGGATTCGGCCTGATGGCATCGTACAGCAGCCAAGCCGATGCATTTCCCATTCTATCGCCATAAGCGCGACGGCGTCAGATTGCTTGTGGTCCGCAACTCCGATAAGCTACAGAAGCCCGGTCTCGGCGAACGCCAAAATTTCGGGTGCCACGTCCACCGAACGTCGGGGTGTGTTGGCGAGACAAGGGTACGCCCACACAAGCGTGGGACGGGCCACCCAACCCGACGAATTTGGTGTGACAGTGCGCCGAGGCATTTGCCACGCGATTCCTCTTTGAACTGCAGGACAGCACGAGCGATGGCCAAGGAGAAAGCCCAGGACGAAGCGGTGCCCGCCGCGGCCACCAAGCGGATTTTGCTGGTCGATGACGACGGCGAGATCATCGAAGCGATGCGCTATGCCCTGGAATCGAAGGGCTTTCAGATTTACATCGCCCGCGATGGCAATCAGGGGTTGGCGATGGCTGAGCGCGAGGATCCCGACCTCGTCATTCTCGATATGATGATGCCCAAGCGGAGCGGCTTTCTGGTGCTCGAAAAGCTGCGCCGCACCCGGCCCGTTCCGGTGCGGGTCATCATGATTACCGCCAACGAGGGGAGCCGGCACAAAGCCTATGCCGAGATGCTCGGCGTCGATGATTACCTGCGCAAGCCCTTCGCCATGGATAAGCTGGTCGAAGCAGTGCAGCGGCTACTGGCTTAGGTTTGGACGGCGATACGGGCGGGCAACATTTTTGCGAAGCCGGCGTTCTGGCACCCGCTACGCACATCATCCGTCCCCCACGTCCATCCCCAATTGCCGCATTTTGCGGTAGAGATTCGAGCGGTGCAGGCCGAGCTTTTCGGCGGCGGCGGTGATGTTGCCGCGGGCCCGGTCGATGTGCTGGCGGATGTATTCGGTCTGAAACTGGTGGGTCGCCTCGGCCAGCGGCGCATCGAGCGAGAGAGCGCTTGGGCCCGCCGCGCCGGGGGAGAGGATGAAGGCGAGGTCCGGCGCATCGAGCTTATCTTGCTCTTCGGGGGCCAGATAGGCGAGCCGCTCCATCAGGTTGCGTAGCTCGCGAACATTGCCGGGCCAATCGTGCTGCAAGAGGCGCTTTTTGGCGGCAGCGGTGAATTTTGGCGGCTTGCGGCGGGCCTGGGTCGAAAAGATCCGCAAAAAATGCTCGGCGAGGAGCACGATGTCTTCGCCGCGGAGACGGAGCGCGGGCAGATCGAGCGTGACGACATTTAGGCGGAAATAGAGGTCCTCGCGAAACTTGCGGGCGCGGACCAGCTCGGCCAGGTTCTGGTTGGTCGCGGCAATGACGCGGGCATTGGTGGCAATCGAGGCGCTTCCGCCGACGCGGACGACGACTTTCTCTTCGAGCACGCGCAACAGCTTCGCCTGCCCGCCGAGGCTCATGTCGCCGATCTCGTCGAGAAACAGCGTGCCGCTGGCGGCTAGCTCGAACTTACCGGCACGCGTTTCGCGGGCGTCGGTGAAGGCCCCCTTCTCGTGGCCAAAGAGCTCACTTTCGAGCAGCGTTTCGGTCAGGGCGGCGCAGTTGACGGCGACGAACGGCTCGCCGCGGCGACGGCTGTGGTAGTGAATCATCTGGGCGACGACATCCTTGCCGGTGCCGTTCTCGCCCAAGATGAGCACGGCCAGTTCGGTATCGGCAACGCGGCGGACGGTTGAGCGGAGGGCCTCGATCGCCGGGGACTCGCCAATCAGCCGCACCCCTTCGGCGGCCTGATCGGCAATCTGCTTGCGGGCGGCGAGCAGCTGCTCGACTTGCTGCGTGTTCTCCAGCGCGACGGCGGCATGGGCGGCCAGTTCCGTCAGGGCCGATTCGTCGTCGTCGGTGAAGTTCCCCTCGCGCTTGTTGAGCACCTCGAAGGCTCCGAATAGCTCCCCTTTGCGGCCCCGCAGTGGAACGCACACGATCGAGCGGGTCTGAAACTTCGTTTTCTGATCGACTCGGCGGTCGATCTCGCGCTGCTCGGCCGCGATATCGACATCGACCCGCCGCGGCTGGCCGGTGCGCACCACCTGGCCGACAATCCCGGCATCGTCGGGAATGCGTAGCTCGTTGCCCTCGATTCCTAGAGCCGGCCGGCCGACGAGCGTGCGGTTGGCTCGGTCCCACAGGAAGATGCTGGCCCGCTCGGCGGCGAGCAGCTTCGTCGCCGTCTCGGCCATCTGCATCAGCAGCGGCTGCATCTCCAGATGTTGCTGCCACTGGGCGGCGATTTCGAGAATCGCGGACAAGCGAACAATCCGCTGGGAGTCTCGCTGGTGGGCGCGAACCTGCTCCAAAGCCGTGTGCAGCCAGCCGGTGAGCGTTTCGAGCGCCCCGCCGCGCTCGATGCCGGTGGTCCAGGTGCGAAAGGCGGCCAGCAATTCGCCCTGCTCCGCATGCGGCGCGAGGGGAGAGATGAACCAGTCGCCGCGCACTAGCGGGCCATCCCGGTCCAAAGCCTCGGCCAAGAGGTCCGTCGGCACCGCCCGCTGAGGGCCGGAACTGCCGAGCGTGCGCCACTGTCCCTTTTCGCCCCGGACCAGCGCGATATAGTCGCCCCCCAGCGTTTGGCACACCAGCGGCAACGCCTGGCGCAAAAATAGCGCAGGATCGCGCTCGGCGGCGGCCCAAAAGAAGAGCTTGGACGCGGTTTCGGCCAGAGCCGGATGCGATTCGAGGTTGGAGAGGTCAGGCATGGCGATTGAATCAGACTGACGACGGACTTACGAACGCGATCCGTAGAGTGTAGCCGATTCGCGGCGCGCCGTCGCCATCAATCGGATTCGGCCGAGCGCGGTGGCCGAACAGGCGGGCAATTGCTATCCTCACCCCTGTTCCACCAATTACGAAGGAGCCTGCGATGGGGATGTTTGACGGTAAGAAGGGGCTGATTCTGGGGGTTGCCAACGATCGCTCGATCGCCTGGGCCATCGCCCAGGTCATCATGGATCAGGGGGGAGTTTGTGGCTTCAGCCATCTGCCCGACAAGCCGGACGACGAGCGGAAGAAAAACCGGCTGCGGGTGACGAAGTGTACCGACGCCTATCCGCAGGCGTGCAAGTTCGTGATGCCGCTCGATGTGCAAAAGGACAAGGACATTGCCGCCATCATGGCCAAGGCGAAGGCCGAGTTCGGGCAGATCGACTTCCTCTTGCACTCGATCGCGTTCGCCACGCTCGACGACCTGAACCGCGACACCATCGCCACCAGCCGCGATGGCTTCAAGCTGGCGATGGAGATCAGCGCCTATAGCCTCTTGGCGGTGTGCAACGCGGCCAAAGACATTCTCAAGCCGGCGGTGCTGAACGAGCGGCGCGACCTGGTCGAACCGGGTGCGTCGGTGCTCACGCTCACCTATTACGGCGGCGAGAAGATTGTCTCGGGCTACAATGTGATGGGGGTTTGCAAAGCGGCCCTCGATTCGTGCATGAAGTATGCGGCCTTCGATCTGGGGGCCAATGGCGTCCGCGTCAACGCCCTCAGTGCCGGCCCACTCAAGACGCTCGCCGGCTCTGCAGCGGGCGTGGGGGAGATGCTGGGTCTGTATGAGAAGATGGCCCCGCTGGGGCGGAATGTGAGCCACGACGAAGTGGGCCGCGTCGGAGCCTTCCTCCTCTCGACCATGTCCGAAGGGATCACGGCCGAGATCGTACACGTCGATGGTGGCTACAGCCAAATGGGCTCGCCAGGGCGATTGCTGGATCAGTACAAGGCGTGACGGATTCCTGGCTCAGGGCGCTTCGGCCAATAGCTCGGCGATTTTCTCGTCGGCGTCGGTGGGCTTGGCTTCCCATTCGTAGCGCTTCACACCTTTGCGGTCGTACAGGCGAAAGGTGGGGACGGTGACGAGGTTGAACCCCTCGAAGGCTTCAGGGCCTTGGGGGTAGGTGCTGATGAGGTGCGTCAGCGACTCGGCCTTCTGGTCGGCGATGAATTTGCGCACCAGCGGTTCGTTATCGGGCTCGTCGAACGAAACGGCAATCGTCGCCAGGCCGTGCGGGCCGTGCGTGTTGGCCATTTCCACCGTGTGCGGAAAGTATTCAACACACGGCTCGCACCAGGTCGCCCAGTAATCGACAAAGACCACCTTGCCCTTCTGGGCGGCGACAAGCTCGGCCAGCTTCTTTTCATCGCCGTGGACGATTTTGATTTCCGCGGTCGGCGCGAGAGTCTCCGTCGATGCCCCGCCGCCATCGGTGGTCGTCGAACTCGGTGTCATCGGCTGCGGCTGGCAACCGGAGAGGGAGGTGAGAACCACGATGCCGAACACAAGAGACGACGCGATCCGCATGATGAACTCTCCTCAGCAACTCGACTCGCTGACAAACCATCGCCAAAACAAAAAAACCGCCGCTTCGGCCCATGCCGAAGCGGCGGCGAGTGGTACCGCCTGACGGAACTTACTTCTTGATGTTCACGCCGCAGCCGAAGGCTTTGGTCGAGGTGGTTTCGATCTTCTTGCCGGCGAGCAGGGCATCGACGGCGTCGGCAACGTAGTGCTTGGTCGGGTTGTTGCGGTTGTCGTCAAACGAGCCGATGTAGGCGACATTCCGCTGGCCGTCGAGCACGAACAAGTGCGGGGTAACCTTCGCGCCGTATTCCAGGGCCGAGGCGCCGCTGGCGTCATAGACGTAGGGGAAGTTGAAGCCCTTTTCTTCGGCACGGGTCTTCATGTTGGCGATCGTCTCGTTCGGGTTGCCGTTGTTGGCGTTGATCGCGACGAACTTGACCCCTTTGTCGGCATACTTCTTCTGGAACTCGACGAAGCGGTCTTCATAGGCGACCGACATCGGGCAGACGTTGCAGGTGAAGCAAACTACGACGACCTTGGCGTCCTTCAGGCCGTCCAGGCTGACTTCCTTGCCATCCACGCCGGGCAAGCCCTTGAAGGTGGGGGCCTTGCCGCCCACTTCCACACCAGCGGCAAAGGCGGGCGTGCAGAGCAGCGCCAGCGACAGGGCAACAAACAAGCGACGAATCATGTGAACTCTCCTGAATGTGAAACCACGGGAACGAGCGAAACGATTGGCGAAGCCGCGACGAGCATTTCGCCGCGCTGGTTGATTGGGGGAAGCTCGTGCGATTGGACCTTGTACGAGCGAGGCGGGGAATGGTTCGATCGGCGGCAATTTGGGGAGGGATTCCGCCGCCTGCGGAAGGCTCAAATCGAAGCTGATTGTAGGGGCTGGACGGGCAAAGTCAACTTTTTGCCCGGAAATCGCCGGCGGGTCGCAAAACGGTACTGCTGGCGTTTTGCGTCCTCAAAACCCTGCAAAACCGAATTCGGCCGCTCCGAATCGCCAGTGAATCGCTGCACTTTTTGCCCGTCAGCTTACGCGGGCTAGAAAGTTTGAGCCCGCTAGCATCGCTGGCACCTCAGGCGGGGCTACTGCGGGGCGCTCGGCGGGGGCTCGAATTTGGGAGCGCTCACCTCGTCGAGATCGTCCCCTTCGCTATAGGTCCGCCGCGGCCGCGGCTTGCTGGGGGCCGAGTTGTAGGTGTCGGTGAAATCGACCTGAGAGCGGAGATCGTCGAGTCCCTTGCGGAACTCGCGATACATCCCGCCAAATTTGCGGGCCACGTCGGGCAGGTTCTTGCCGAAGAGCAAAATTGCGACCACGCCGACAATCAGCAGTTCTTGAAATCCCAAACCGAACATCGCTGCACCTGGCGGGAAGAAGGGGCGGGTGAAAGACGAAACGAAGCGGTCGCGCTCGTTGCGCGGATCCGCCAGCCGGACGACAAAGTGGGCCGGACTCGCCCACAAGACGGGCTAGGCGTCCTTCTTCTTCTCGTCCCCTTCGTCGGGCTGCGTAACCCCCGACATTCCTTCCTTGAATTCCACCACTCCCCGGCCCAGCGAACGCATCACGCTCGGCAGCCGATGGCCAAAGAGGATGAAGATGACCAGCACGATCAGCAGGATTTCCCAGTGGCCGATTCCAAACATGGCTTCGCTCTCGCACGAAAAAGGAGGGAGAAAAACGCGAGCGGCGAAAGCGGGCGACCACCCTGCTGGGCATCGCCAGAACCTGCTCGACCCAAACAACGTCTAGATCATACCCCCGCCGCCGCCGGCATGTCAAACGTGATGCAGCGGATTTTGGGGGAGTTTCGGCCCGGGCTGGGAGCCCCGATCAACTGGCGTGGCTGAGTTCGGCACTCGAAACCCAGTGTATCGCGAACGAGGTTGATGGTTGATTCGCCAGCTTCAGCAGATACCCCCCAGCCACCAGCCTCAGCCGGTGGTTCGGAATTGGCAGTCGCGCACGTTTCCGCTTAGCCGGTCCACTCCACTTCGGTCACGAGGGAGAACCTGGGTCGTTCGACTCGGAACAATCCCAGCCGAAGCAGGCTCAGAACGAAACTATCGAGCCGCTGGCATCACCCCAGCTGAAGCTGGGGCCTAACCGGGAGCCAGCCGAAGCAGGCTAGGCAGGACGAACGCGAGCTTCTCCGGTCAATCCTTAGTTCCTGTCGGCAATCCACATTGCTTCGTTCACCCGCACTCCACCTGCTCCGCCTCGTGAATGTACTCGTCGCCGACGGGATAGTTGCGAAAGCGGATGCTGTAGCAGTCTTCAAACCACTGGCCGATGTGGGTTTCGGCGGCGGGGTCGTAGCTGGGGGCGACGTGCATGAGCTTCCCTTGATGCTCCTCGCGTAAATCGCCTTCTTCCACGAGGATCCGGCCCGATTTAATGACATACCGCGGCAGAGCGAACATCGTCTCTTTGTTCTCGTGCGGCGTGTAGATCGTGATGTCGGCATCGGCACCGTGGCCGAGGTGCCCCTTGGTCTTCAGGCCCAAAATGCGGGCGGGTCCGGCGCGGGTGATGATCGCGATTTCGTTCAGCGTGTATTCGCGGTGGAGATCGGCCAGTTGCGAGCGCTCGCGGACGGCGGGATGCACATGTTTCAAGGCCTCGTCGCGATAGTTCCGGTCCATCAGCAGGCGAATGATCTGCGGATAGGCGAGGAAGCTGCCGCCATTGGGATGGTCGGTGCTCATTACCACGCGCCACGGATCGTTCACCATCAAATACCATTCGAGACCGATGGCCCATTGCAAGCTATGCACCAGCGTTTTGTTTTTGTACTCGATCGGAGCGATGCCGCAGCCCGCCTCCATTTCGGTGTCGGCACTGAACCACTTGGTGTTGAAGACGTTGGCAAGGTAATAGCCGAGCGGGCCGTCGCCGGTCATGCTCGTCGTTTTGCCGAAGAGCACCTGGCCGACATCGACGGTGATGTTGGGATTCGCGTTGACATATTCGGCGAGTGGGGCGACTTTGCTGTTGAAGGTGTTTTCGTCCGCCTCGCCGCCGCCATAGCTGTGAAACTGGATGTGGGTCATGTGCCCGCGATGCCCTTCCATGGCCCGCATCGTTTCGAGCGTCGTCGTCCAGTTGCCCGGCATGCCGAGGTTGTTGGCATGGACATGGACGCTGTGCGGCAGCTTCATTTCATCAACGGTTCGCGACATTTCGCGGATAATTTGCCGCGGCGTGACATCGAAATAGCCGACCGATTCGTCGAGTTGGCGGACATTGCCGCTGGGCTGCTGCTTCCAGACTTCGACGCCGCCGGGATTGACGAGCTTGCAAGCATAGCCCTTCGCCGCTCCGAGCAGCCAGCCGACGAAGTTCCGCAGGCGCTCTGGCTCGCCGTCGCGCACGCAGTTCATCACGTAGTGGTTGTTTCCCATGAGGAGATAAAAGCCCTTGTCGATGCAGGGCGTATCCTCGAATTCCTCATGGGTGTGCCGGGCCGACAGCGGCGGGACGGCGGCATCGAAGGCGGTGGTATAGCCCAGGCCGATGTACTTGTAACCGGTGGCAAACGTGCTCGGGACGCTCCCCATCGTGCCGCTGTGCGTGGTGGCGGTGCGGTGGATTTTCTCGGCGCCGCGCTTTTCCTCGGGACGCATTTTGCGGGCGGCGTTCACCTTCGGCCCGGCAATGTGGCAGTGCATGTCGATCCCGCCCGGCATGATGACGAGGCCGGCGGCATTGAGCGTGCGCGTCGGCCGCACGGTAGGATCGCTCGGCGGCGGCACGATCTTCCCCTCGGCGATCCAGAGGTCTTGCACCTGGCCATCGACCCCATTCGCCGGGTCATAGACATAGCCGCCGGTGATGAGGAAGTATTCGGGCATGGGGAATCAAATCGTAGGGGGCGTGAATCGCGGCGATCCTCGACCTATGATGAATGCCTACGGTGAGGTCCGATAGGGGGGAATAGATCGTGACACTTCAGTTGGCCATCCAGCAAATCGAATTCTCCCGCGGCTATTTCCTGTCGATCTTGTCGGAAATCGACGAAGCGGATTGGTTCACCATGCCGGCGGGGTGCCCGACGCATGTGGCCTGGCAGGTGGGGCATGTGGCGATGGCGGAATACGGCTTGTGCTTGTTTCGCCAGCGGGGTCGGCAGCCCAACGATTTGGGGCTGATGACCAGCAGCTTCCGCAAGCTCTTCAGCCGGGGCACGATACCGGAGGCTGATCCAGCGAAGTATCCCGCGCCGGTCGAGATTCGAGCGACCTTCGACCGCGTTCATGCCCAGGTGCTGATCGAGGTGCCTACTCTCACCGAGCAGCAGCTGGCCGAGCCGGTAGATATGCCCTACGCGGCTTATCCGAACAAGCTCGGCTGCTTGCTGTTTTGCTCGCACCACGAGACGCTGCATGCCGGGCAACTCGGCCTCTTGCGGCGGCTGTTGGGAAAGCAGCCAATTCGCTAGTGGCAATTACCAAAGAGTTGTCATTCTGTAAATCAAACGCGAACATGACGACGCTCACCGCCAAGCCCCCCTACGAACTGGTCGATTTCGCCTCCCTTCCTGGCGTGCCTTGCCCGTGCGGCACGGCGCGGCGAGGCCTGGCCGATGTCGAGGACTATCCGGGGACGATCCATGTCACGGAAATCGCCCTCGACAACCACTTGCACTATCACAAACGGCTCACCGAGACGTACTACTTCCTCGAATGCGAGCCCGGCGCGCAAATGCAACTGAACGAGGAAATTCTCGACGTGCGCCCCGGCACCTGCATCATGATCCGCCCCGGCACGCGGCATCGAGCGATCGGCCGGATGAAGGTGTTGATCGTGGTCTTTCCGAAGTTCGACCCGGCGGATGAGTGGTTTGACTAGCGCACAGCTCGGAGCGAGAACGACGAAGCATGGCTTCGTCCCACGATGGGTCTATTCGCTCGCCGCCACCGGTTCGCTGCCGGTGATCTCGGCCAGCTTGACGAAGAAACTGCGCTTGCGGGAGCTGTGAATGCCCCAATCAACCGGCACACTCTGATATCCGTCCGCGAATTTTTCGTTTCCCTTGCGAAAATCGAAATAGCCCCACGAGGCGCGTTCGCCGATCGCCGCCACAAAGTTGTTGGTCGGCTCGTCGAACTCGAAGTGGTCGTCTTCGTTGAACAGAATCGGCATCGGGCGATAGCCTTCGACGGCGCGCGTCTCGCGAGCCATCCGGCCAATCTTCGCGCTGTCTGCCACGCCATTGCCGTGCAGCAGCAAAAAGTCGGCCACCTTGACGACTCTGGCTTCCGGCACTTTGCCGCCGCCATAACTGGTGCTGACGAGCAGCCGCCGACCATCCTTCGTATGCCCCTGCACGCGGCGAATCAGCTCCGACACGCGCCGCGGCTGCAGAATCTCGTGATCATATTTCAGATTGCACTCGTTGTTGACCTCAACCAGCACGTTGCGATAGCCCTGATCGAGCAGCCAGCGGGTCGCCTCGTCGGTCGCTCGCAGCACGGCCGTTTCGTCCTTGAGCCGCTCGTCTTGCCCGAAATAGAAATAGCCGACGATCGGTGCCATCCCCAGTTCGTCGGCCTTGTCGAGAATCAGCTTAAGCCGCGCCATGTATTCGGGGCGCAAGTCCCCCGTGTCGGTAAAGGCCGAGTTGTGCCACGGCTGATTCTTGGAATATCCCTGCGGGCTCCCTCCTTGCAGATTGATCGTGAACGACAAGAGGCCGTGCTTGCGCCAGGTCGGCATCGCGGCGACGAACTCGCGAGTATTCCGGTCGGCATCCCAGCGTCCGGTATCGGGATAGGCCCACTGTTCGGCCGTTTTGGGGTTGAGGTCGTCGAAAATCCCCTGCACCATGCGACTATTGAGCAATAGCCCCTCGATGCGGTGGCCGTTCCAAACCCGGCCGGAATAGGTGGGCTTGCCGTTCAGGTGGAAATCGTCGCCGACGATGGTGATTTCCGTGCGGCGGGGTTCGCCGGCAACCGCCAGCGTGGCCAGAAGGACGAAAGTACCGAATAAAGCCTGGGTGCCGC
>JANRLS010000040.1:0-38718 GCA_033762315.1 Pirellulaceae bacterium | reverse complement strand
CGGCCCTCTCCCAGAGGGAGAAGGAGCAAGCATTTCATTCCCTGATCTGTCCGTCGCCGAACACCACGTATTTGTAGGTCGTCAGTTCCTTCAGACCGCACGGGCCGCGGGCGTGAAACTTATCGGTGCTGATGCCGATCTCGGCCCCCAGGCCAAATTCGTAGCCATCGTTGAACCGCGTGCTGGCGTTGACCATCACCGCCGCGCTATCGACGCGAGCCGTGAACCGCCGAGCCGCGGCCAGGTCGCGCGTGATAATCGCGTCGGTATGTTTCGAGCCAAACCGGTTGATGTGCCCGATTGCCTCGTCCAGATCGGCCACGACCTTGATCGAGATGATCGGCCCCAAAAACTCGGTGGCATAATCTTCGTCGGTCGCCAGCTTCACTCCGGGAATGCTCAGCAGCTTGCGCGACCGCTCGTCGGCTCGCATTTCGATCCCCCGCTCCGCGAGCGCGGTGCCGACGCGCGGCAAAAAGCTGGCCGCCACCTCGGCATGGACGAGGAGCGATTCGCAGGCGTTGCAAACCCCCATCCGCTGGCACTTGGCGTTGATGAGCACCCGCTCGGCCATCGCGAGATCGGCCGCGCGATCGACATAGACATGGCAATTGCCGGTGAAGTGCTTGATGACGGGCATTTTCGCTTCGGCGGCGACGCGGCGAATCAGGCTCTCGCCGCCGCGCGGAATCGCCACGTCGATGTATTGCGACAGCGACAGGAAGTGCCCGACGGCCGCGCGGTCCGGCGTCTCGACCAGGTGCAGCGCGTCGGCTGGCAAGGCGTGCTCGGCGGCAGCGGCGCGAAGCAGCTCGACAATCGCCCGGCTTGAATGGGCCGCCTCTTTGCCGCCGCGCAGGATCACGCCGTTGCCGCTCTTCAGGCAAATCGCCGCCGCGTCGGCCGTGACATTCGGCCGCGATTCGTAAATGAAGAACACCACCCCCAGCGGCACGCGCGTCTTCAGCACCTGCAAGCCATTGGGGCGAATCGACGACTCGATCACTTCCCCCACTGGATCGGGCAGCGCCGCCACCTCCTCCAAGCCAATGGCAATCGCTTCGATCCGCTTCGGATTGAGCCGCAGGCGGTCGATGGCCGCGTCCGACAGGCCAAAGCCCGGCGCGGCGGCCAGATCCAGCTGGTTTGCCGCGAGGATGGCGCTGGTTTCGCTCCTCAGGGCGGCTGCCGAGGCTTTGAGCCAGGCGTTTTTGGCCCCACCGCTGACCTGCGCCAGCTCTGCCGAGGCAGCCTGCACGCGGCGCGCGGTTTCAGCGCAATAGGTTGTCAAATCAGGACTTACGGCAATCGACATGACTTAGTGCGGTGATCGAAAACTCGATAGGCTATGCTTCAGCACAACAAATCGATAACTATTTAAGAATTATGTTACAACACGTCTCGTCGCGCGGCACTCCCCGCGTGAAGTATCGGGTCATGGGGGAAATCGGTCAATGTCGGCTTGGAAATCTGGGGTATTTGGGGAATCCGCCACTTTACTTCGCTCTAGATCGCCCGCACTCCCCCCGTTTCACCGACCATTGGCGGCCCAAGCGGGTTCGGGCGCAAGGCTCGGTCGCCACAAGTCGGTAATTGGCTTACGGCGGGCAGCACGCCACTCGCCCCGGCTCGGGGCCCACAAATCACTTATTGGCGAACGCACATGCCGCGCCGCGCTAATCCGCCATAAAACACGACGAGCCAACGACTTGCAACGAATCCTCGCCCCCGAATGGCGACCGCATTACTATAGTTACAAGACTTTGCCTCCCCTCCGCCCAGTACAGCCTCAAGGGCCGTCGGTTTTCCCTAGTCTCCAGCATTCGCATCTTGAAAGCTCCGCAATCCGAATTCTGTATTCTGCAATTTGTCACCTACAAATGGTTCATCTGTACATAAGATGCGCCGCTCCCTGCTTTTATTCCCGCCCCCCAGATTTTTCGAGCCTCTCTTTTCCTTGAGCCACCCGTCCGCCAATTGCCCCCCCACGCCGGGGCCGCTATCGTGCGAATTCCGACCGGTGGTCGCTGACCACCAGGCTCCTTGAGGACCATCCCCATGTCGTTCGCCGATAACCCTTATCAAGCTTCGCAGCCGGCTGATCCGCAGTGGGGGCAGCCCCCTTCCGACCATGCCAAGGAGCGGCTGAAGATTCCCGCGATCCTGCTGCTCGTGCTCGCCCCGATTCATATGCTGTTCATGCTCGCCGATCTGATCTTTCGGATCGTCAATGCCCAGACCGGCAACGTGATGATCCTCGGCGACGATGCCGCCCCCGGTGCCAAGGAAGGGGCCCTGATCGGCATCTATGCCGGCGGCGCGGTCGATGTGCTGGCGATTCTCGCGCAGATTGTCGTCGCCCTCGGGGCGTGGCAAATGCTGCAAGTGAAATCGCGGCAAATGGCCCTGCTCGCCTGCATCTTGTCGTGCATTCCGTGCCTTTCGGGCTGCTGCGTGCTCGGCATTCCGCTCGGCGTGTGGGGCCTCATCGTGCTCAACGACCCGCAGGTGAAGCAAGGCTTTCCGCAGTAGCCGGTCCAGCGAATCTCTTGGCCCGAGCGCCGGCGACTATGATGACGGGATCGCGCTTTTCGATCTCTCGTCCCACATCCCATGACTGCCGCTCCTTCCGCGCGCTCCCATTGGCTGACCGCCGACCGGCTCTTGCTGGTGGGTGTGCTGCTGGCCGCGCTGGCCGTGCGAGGGGGCATTCTGTGCGTCATGCGAGATAGGCTGGCGGACGATCCGGATGCTTATCGCGAAATCGCGGAGAATCTGCTCCTGCACGGCGTCTTTGGCCTCGGCAAAGAGGGGGAAGTGCGGCCGACCGCTTATCGTCCGCCGCTGTATCCGATTGTGCTCAGCAAGTTCGCGGCCGCGGGGACGAAAATCGCGCCGGTCAAAGTGGCGCTTTTGCACCTGGCTTTGGGCGTGGCGACGGTGTGGCTAACCTGGCTCACCGCCCGCCGCCTGCTGCCGGATGCTGGTCCATGGCCGGCTGCGCTCGCGGCCCTGCTGGTCGCCTGCGATCCGATCCTGCTCAACCAGTCGGCTCTGGTGATGACCGAAACCCTGGCCACCTCTTTGGCGATTCTCGCCCTCTGGCAACTGGCCCGCTTCGATGCCCACCGCACCTGGTGGAATGCCGGCCTCGCCGGTGGAGCCATCGCCCTGGCCGCACTTTGCCGGCCGACGTTCTTGCCGTGGCTGGGGCTGGTGGGAATGGGAATATTGTTGGTGCGAGGGGGTAACGTCGGGTTGCAGAATTCATCGGCAGCAGGATCAATTTGGTCGAGCCTGGGCTGGCGGCTGGTGAATGCCGCTGCGCTGGCGATTGTCGCGGCGGGCGTTCTATCGCCCTGGGTGATTCGCAACCAACACGTTTTCCAGCAGCCGATTGTGGCGACGACCCATGGCGGTTACACGCTCTTTCTCGGCAACAATCCGCAGTTCTATAAATGCCTGGCCAGCGATAAGTCTGGCTTGCCGTGGGACGCCGAAGCCGACGCCGCGTTTCAGATGTCGATATTGCGGTTTCATTGGGAGGAAACACCCGCGGTGCCGCTCGCCGGCGAATTGACGATGGACTCCGGTTTTAAGGACGCCGCCCGGCAAACGATGCTGGCCGATCCGCTCGGCTGCCTGCGGGCGAGCCAATATCGAGTCTGGCAGCTTTGGTCGCCGTTGCCGCATCGGCTCACCGCCAACGAATCCACCGCCCGCATGCTCCTCCGCTATGTGACGGCCGTCTGGTACTGCGGCGTCTATCTGCTGGCTGCGGCGGGAATCTGGCGGCTGCGGGACAAGCTGCTGCAGCCGCCGTGGGTGTGGGGAGTGCTGCTATGCGTCACGTTCACGGCGGTTCACACGCTCTATTGGTGCAATCTGCGGATGCGAGCCCCGCTGATGCCGTGGGTGGCGATCATCGCGGCGGCGGGAATCACTCGTAGTGCAGGGCCTCGACCACGTTGATCCGGGTCGCCCGCAGGGCCGGCAGAATCGCCGCGACGAGCACGATGACGAGCGCCCCGACGAGGGTGCCCACGATAAGCCACGGATACATGTGGAAATCGATCGGGCGGCCAAACGAAGGCTGCATCGCCAGATTGAGGACATAGGCCACCAGCGTCCCCATCGCCACCCCCTTCGGCAGGCCGACGACGGCGATAATGATCGCCTGCGTGACAATCACCCGCCGCACCTGATCCTTGGTCATGGCAACGATTCGCAAGAGCCCCAGCTCGCGCGTTTGCTCCAGCACGTTCATCGTCAGCGTGTTCACGAGGCCAAACGCCGCCACGACAAACCCCAACACCACCAGCACCCACAAGCTCCACTGCACCGCCCGAACGAACGTGCGGATATTCCGCTTGATGTCGGTCTGCGAGAGGAGAAACACGTCGTACTTGCGGGCCAGTTTTTCGAGTTCCGGCCGCATCGTGGCGGCGTAGCCATCCTCGACATCGATCAGGTAGCCATCGACGCCGTGAATCCCCAGCAGTTTCTCGGCGAATTGGCGCTGCATGTGGACGGCCAACCCCCCGACGAGATATTCGTTCGCGATGCCGCAGACGGTCAGCTCCTTGGTTCCGTCGGTGGTTTCGAGCGCGAGCTTGTCCCCCAAATGGATGTTCTTCTTTTGGGCCAGCACGCTGCCGATGACGACCTCCCCCGCTTGCATCGCGGCGCCGATTTTAGCGAGATCGCCGGAGATCAAGTCGAAAGGCAGGTTTTCGTTCGCCTTAAAGCTGCGGGCAATGACGATCACCCGCATCGCCTCTTCGTCCTGGGTACCGGCGGGGGGCGGAACTTGCCCCTGAATGAACGAGGCCGCCTCGAAGCTCAAATGCGGCAGTTTTTCGAGATCCGGACCCAGTTCGTCGGGCAAATCGGGGGCGGTGCCGGTCGCCATATCGGGCATCATGGCTCGCAGGTAGAAATCGGCCCGGAGGGCGACTTCGGTCCAGTCATACACGTCTTGCACGCAGTCGAGAATCGAGTTGGCGATTCCCAGCCCCACGCTCCCCGCCATGAAGACCACCGCCACCGTAAGCGCCGAACGCATCCGGTTGCGGAGCACTTGCTTGAGAGCCAGGTTCGCCTCGACCCGCCGAAACGGCTTCAGCAGCCAAGCCACGAGGGTGGCCTGCGGATCGAGCAGCACGATGTCGAGCAGCACCACGCCGACGAGGAAGCCGACACCGAAATACGTCGCCGCTTCAATGGGCAAATGGCCCAAAATCGCTGCCCCAATGCCGCCGGCACTCACGATCACCAGGAGCAAACCGCCGCCAAAAAACAGCGCCGCGAACCCGCGCGACCGGGCCGGCACGACCCGGTTCATTCCTTCCAGCGGCGAAATGCGCGCCGCCATCACCGAAGGGAGGATACCCCCCACGATCGACATGAGCAGGCCAAACAAGGCCCCCATGACGAACGGCCGAGCGGTCATGGTTTCGCGGAGGGCGGGCAATTCCACTTGAAAGCTGTTCGCGACGATGTACGTCGCCAAAAACGCGACAATCACCCCCGCGACGATGCCGATCAAGGTTCCCACGAACCCCAACAGGAGCGCTTCGCCAAACAGCGACCAGCCGATTTGCCACCGCGTGCCACCCACCGCCCGCATGATCGACAGATGCCGACGCCGCTCGCTGACGTTCATCAAAAAGGTGTTGAGGATGATGAACGCCGCCATCACGATCGTAAAGACGGTCGCGAACCGCAGCCCTTGCTCCGTCGAGAGGAGCGTCTCGCGCATCAGTTGCGTTCCCGATTCCGGCTTATGAACCTGCACGTTCTCCGGCAAAATGGCGGCGATGCGCAGCCGCACTTCGTCCACGGCGTCGCTGGGGGCCGCCACCACCTGAATCTTGTCGATGATGTCCTCGCGGCCCCGGCGATTGAAATAGAGCTGGGCGCGATCAATCGGCATGAAGGCCAAGGCCGTTTTGGCGACGCCGACCCCCGACTTCGGCCGCAGCACGCCGACGATCTTGAAGGTTTTGGTGATCCGGTTCGTCAGCAGGCGAACGTCGTCCCCCACTTTCAGCTCGAGAAAGGTCGCGAAGCTCTCGTCGAGCACGACTTCGTTCTGCCCCTTTTCCACCATGCGGCCCGCGGAGATTTCCACGTCGCGCACTTGCGCGTCAAGCGCGGGGTCGATCCCCAAAAGCTGCAATCGGACCCGCCGGTCTTCCCCCAAGCTCATCGAGGTTTGCCGCTCGACCACCGGAGCGGCGGCCAAAACACCCGGCACCTTGGCGACTTCCGGAAACAGCTTCAGTGAGAAGCCCACTCCGCCGGAGGCATCGATTTCGAGATTGGCCTTGCCGGTGACCATCTCGAACAGTTGCTTATAGGCATTCCGCGTGGTGGCGGTCCCCAGGCCGATGGAAACGACGGCCCCAACCCCAATCACAATGCTGAGCAAGGTCAGCACGGTGCGGCCGGGACGCTGCTGCATCGAGCGGATCGTGTATTTTCGCAGGCTCACGCTTGTTGCTCCGTCGCCACCCGCCGCGGCCGCACCGGCACCACCCGGTTGGTCTCTTCCCGCTCGACGAGGCCATCGGCCAGATAGATCACCCGGTCGGCCTGGGCGGCGACTTGCGGATCGTGGGTCACCAGCACCAGCGTTTGCCCATGCTTATCGACCAAATCGCGGAGCACCGTCGTGATCCGCTTGCCGTTGGCGCTATCGAGGTTGCCGGTCGGCTCGTCGGCCAGCACGATGGCGGGCTCGATGGCCAAAGCGCGGGCAATCGCCACCCGCTGCTGCTCGCCGCCGGACATTTTCCCGGGCAAATGGCCACGCCGGGCGGCCAAACCGACCAGCTCCAGCTTGGCAATCGCCCGCTCTTTGGCTTGCTTGGGGGGAACGCCATCCAGCTCCAGCGGCAGGGCGACATTCTCCTCGGCAGTCAAAATCGGCAGCAGGTTGAACGATTGAAACACGAATCCGATCCGCCGGCGGCGAACGAGCGTCCGCTGGTCGTCGTTCATCGTCGCCAGATCGACCTCCTCCAGCAGCACCTGCCCGGTCGTCGGCACATCGACCCCCCCCAGCAGCGTGAGGAGCGTGCTTTTGCCCGAACCCGAACGCCCCATGATCGCCAGCATCTCGCCCGGCGGAACGCCGACATCGACCCCCCGCAGGGCATCGACCCGCGTCTCTCCTTCGCCGAACGATTTCGTCACCTGGCGTGTTTCTAGGACGTACATCGAAGGCTCGGCAAGAGGATAGAATGCGGTCCGCGGGGTTCCGGTCGCGGGATCATGCCGCTGTCGTTCGGGCCACCACATCGTCAGTCGAAGCGGAGCTTCGTCCGACCAGCGATGGCACGACACCGCGCGGTTTCCAATTCTCGAAAACTTCGCATCCATGCGGCTCCATCGTTATCCCCCAATCCCCAGCGCTTGAAAAGGGCCAGCCCCGCCAGCGGGGGCTTCGCGTGCTAGCAAACTCGGCCCGCTAAACCCAGGTTTCCCATGCCCTTAGAACCAATCCCCGCGCACCTCGCCGGCTTGCCTGTCGTCTTCTCGCTACCCCTGCAGTGGGGCGATCAAGATGCCTTCCAGCACGTCAACAACGTCGTCTATTTTCGCTGGTTCGAGTCCGCCCGAATTGCCTATTTTGACAAAGCCGCGCTAGCCGAGCCTCTGGATCGGCATCGATTAGGACCAATTCTGGCCGCCATTAGTTGCAATTATCGCCGGCAGCTGCGGTTTCCCGACACGATTCACGTCACCGCCAGTGTCACGCGGCTCGGGGGCAAAAGCCTGACGATGACCCACCGGCTCTATTGTTCCTCGCACCCCGACCTCGTGGCCGAAGGGGAATCGACCGTCGTCATCTTCGACTATGCCGGCCAGCGCTCCGTGACCATTCCCGACGACGTGCGCGGCGTCATCGAAGCCCTTGAGGGGCGGAAGCTGGGATAGGGGCACAACAGGGTTCAGGAATCAGGGAATTCGGTTTTGCCAGGCTCCGGCTGGGAACCCCCGCATCGAAGCTCTGCTTCGGATTGGTGCCTACTGTCTCTTGACCTCTGGCCCCCGACTACTTGTCGTCGTCCGAGTCCAGGTCTGGAACGTTGGGGCCGGGCTGCTGGACCATGGGGGGAGTGCGGTTGGCGACGACCCAGGTCTTCCACCATCGGCCGCGACGCGCGCGATCTCTTCTTGCAGCCACGTTTTGGCCTGCTTCAGCGCGGTCCCCTTGGCGCGCTAATCCCCCTCGGATTGAATCGCGACCACGATGACCCGCCAGTCGTCGCCGCTGCGATAGGTCGCAGTCGGCATGGTGCCCGGCTGTCCGCCGGACTGAACGGCATCCTCGTCCACCACGGTCGGCAACTGATCGACGATTTGATACGTCGCGCGGCAAGTCGCCAGCCAGAAACCCGTTTCAACTTGTTCCCCAGCGGAGCTTGGAAACGAGAGAAAAAACCAGCCTCCCAGCCTGACCGACGCCGGTCCTCAGCCTTCGAGCTGCGTCACGTCGCCGCGCAGGTCCATCAGGAAACACGACACGCGAATGTTTTCCCACACGTCGTTTTTGGTCGCCCGGTACTGTTCGTCGCAGAACTCGTGTACCCGGCAGGCCAGGACCGCCAACTCGTCGGCATGCAGCTCGCGCATCCGCGCCAAGCTGGCCTGGGAATACTCCCGTTTGATCGCCTCGACCGGGTGCAACACTTTGTACGCCCCGCAGTCCAAATGGTCGAGCAAGAACACGTCTTTAATCCGGCGATTCAGTCTGTTGATCGCCGTGGCCAGATGGGCCGTGAACACCCCCCACCAGGTTCCCGAGGGATCGGGCGGATTTTCCGGCAGCCGGTGGACCCCCATCGCTCCGCCGGCCAAGGCGACCTGGTCGTAGCGATTGTGGAGATTCAGCTCGTTCATGAAGCGGACGATGTCGTCGAGCAGCCGCTGATCCATGCACGACAGCAGCAGAACACTTTCGCGCGGCGGATCGCTCGCCACGGACGCCAGTCGATTCGGCGGCGGCGGCGGTAGTTTTCGCTTGGATTTTTTGGCCTTGGCCATGAATTGCTCCTAAGTGTGGGTTGAGTCGAAGGGTCGAGCGATGCGGCCGGCGCCGGAGTGCCGGGTTTTGGGGACAAGACCCAGCCTGGTGGCCGTCTTCGCCGCCGACATTCTAGCCGGCAGGGTGGCATGTCGGGCGGTGATCGGTGTGCCGCTGACGGTACGTCATCAGTGCCAATCGAGCGAACGGGTAGCCCGGCTGGCCTGCCAGCAAACTGGCCCACCCGCGAAGGTTCTTTCTCGTGCCAGAAGTTCCCTGGCGGCCGCCGTCAAAATGGTCCGTCGTTCATCGGTTTTGCACTGGCAAGATGCCAATGGCACACAAAGTCATCCAAATTCGACAGAGCCACCCGGCCGACTTTGACGGTTCAGTCGCCATCCCCATAGGCATCGCCGTAACCTCCAAAATCCTCGTCCAGCCAATAGGGCTGACCTTCCGCGTCGGCCAGTCGATTCAAGAGCTCCGTGAATGACAACGCGATCACGTTGCAATAACCCGGCTCGCCGTAAGTCTCGTGGAAGCAATCGTAAACTCGGCCAAGCTGCGTCGGTAAAAGGTCGATGGCCAGGAAGTTGCCATCCCGAACATCGGCCAGGGCGTACCAGGAGCGCTCGACCCCGGTCGTTGTCGCTTCGCCCAGCATGGCAAGTCCGACTTGTACGAACTTGTCAGGCGGCAAGAGATGGCAGGGAGGGTCATCGCCGTCCTCGGTAAACAGCCGGCCCTCGCCGAATCGCTGATAAAACGAGACAACATCGGGTGGGAGCCGCAGGTCGGACGGCACCAAGGGAAGAGACGTTGCCGGCCGAAAGTGGCAGTCGGCGCGGGATTGAAGGACAGCGATGATTTCGTCGAAGGACTTCATGTTGGTATCGAGCGCTAACGCTCAGATGGCACGCGGGTGGCCCGGTTTGCCGGCAAACCGGGCCGGGCAGAGGCACTGGATCGCTTGATTTTGTATTCCACCGACGGTCGGTTGCCAATCCGCCTGCCGCTCCAAACGCAGTGCAATAGTCTCCAACTCCTGACGCTGCTGGAATGGCAATGCCTCGAAAGAATCGGCGTGCAACCCGACCTGACGCGCCAGCTCACGAAGTGATAACTCGCCGCGGCGATACGCATCGCAAAGTCCGTGAACATTCTGTCGGAGTGTGGCGTTCGACTTGCGGTCTAACGATCAAGCTCACCTGCGGCCGCCGCTTTGGGCGGCCGTCAGGTGCAGCGCCTGGTTCGGCCTGCCTTTGCTACCCGAACTCCGCGACGAACTCGTCGGCTACGGCCTCCGAGTTGAGGCGCTGCACCGACTCGACCATGATGCGGTGGCCCGAGTCCGAAATCCAGACCGCCAGGAACGGCTCGGCACCCCCGAACGCCCCGGCGTGCTTGGCCGTGCCCAGCCCGCGCACCACCGCGTCGAGCAGGGCATCGGCGTGGGCCATCTCAAACTCGTCCATCGTGTAGTCGCCATCCGCCTTCGAGTGCAGAGACCGGAACCGCGCGTTCGCCTCGGCGATCAGCCGGTTGGCCTCGGCGAACCCGCCGTGGTGGTAGTGCTGCCACTCATCGACCGAGTAGCGGTAGTAGCGATACTGATCGTCGTCGGGCGGCACTTTGATGTCGGCCTCACCGTTGGTGGCGGCGACGAGATTGTTGATGTCATACGGCTCGCCGGGGATCAGGGCGTACCCGTAGAACTCGGCACCGCCCGACCGGAGCGCGGCGATGTGTTCGCGGACGCCGTCGGCCACCGCGGCGACCAGAGCGGTGCGGGGCTGGGCGAGCCACTTTCGCAACGCAGCAACTTCCACCGCCGAAGCCCTCCGCCGCCTAACGACAGCGTTCACTTGCCGGGCCGGCTGCAAGGAACGTGCTGTCTCGAAAAACCGTCATGCCGGCCCGGTCAAGTGCAACGCCCTTGTTCGGCCTTGGCTACGCTGCCGGCCCGAACTCTTGGCCGCTGTCGGGATGGACGACGCGAACCCGAAACCGTGGGTCTTGTGGGAGCGACCTAAACGCGGCCTCTACCTCCGGCACCGTCGCCGCAATGGCGCACGCTCGCATGAAAGCCTCCGCGATTGCAGCCCGGCTGTCGTCATCAGCCGCATAGTACGCTTGCGACATCCGCTTGCCCAACTCGGCCGTCTGCGTCCACGACGCAACTGAGTCGGAGAAATTGTAGAATCGCCACGAAGCGACCTCGCGCGGGCTCAGCATAAGAGGGTCGGCTTCCAGCTCCACGGCGGTGAGGGCGGACAGCTCGATTGATCCGTGCCAGGGGAAGCAGCCGATGTCCAAGCAGACGACGCGCTCGCCCCCCAGCGGCGTACAAAATTCCCGGATGGCGACCGCGAGTGCCGATACCAACCGCGGAATCCAGTCATCAGACACCACCGGCATCAAGTGCGCCTCCTGCGGCCGAACAGTTGAGTCTGCGGCGATTTCGCCGGACGAATACACGCGCCAGGCAATATCGCCGCGTTCAAAAACTGCATTCTAGCCGCATAGCACGGAGCGACAATCGGCGAAGCGGGCCGCGGGACTGACGTTGCCACGAGCGGAAACTTGGCTATCCAGCGGGCAGCTGGGTTGGGACTTCCAAACCCAGACACACAGCCACACGGGCACCCGGGCCACCCAGGCAGGCGTCCGCCACTTGGCCGGCGCGGACCGGGATCAGGTTTGGTCCCGGCTATTGGACCTGAAAACGGGCGTCTTTGACCAAAATGGCATTTTGGGGGTCGGCGCGGGGGGCGTTTTTGTGACCAGACTAGTCACGGCGCGAAAATATTTTTGGGGGGACTTACGGCGACGCGCGTGCTAGCAAGGTGTTATTTGTACATCACTTACGGCGACGCGAATCGACGTAAGTCGCGCGGCGAAAAAAATAGCGCGCGTAAGTTCATTGACGCGCGCATGTTCAGTTCCTAAAAACCACCCATCGCCAAGCAAGTGGCGGCGACGAGCTTTGGCGGGTGGTTGTGTATCGGGTGCAGTTGCCGGGTTTTGGCGTCAAAACCCAGCCACCCACCGCTGGGTTTGGAGTTCAAGCCCAGCCACGCCACCGCCAGCGGGTTCTCTGACCCGCAGGTCGCCGCCACTTGCCGGGGCTGGTTCCTTTCTTTTCCTGGGGAGATCAAGTCATGAGTACCACGATTGCGCTCGACGCTGCGCGTGTCGAGCCGATTAGCGCGCCGCCGAGCGAAGAAACGGCCGCCGCGCCCGTCGCGATTAGCGAAACGAGCGCGCCTGGGGCAGCGGTGGAGCAAGCTGCCGAGCCGGTCGTCGAACAAGTTGCCCCGCAAGCCGCGCCGACGCGCGGCGTGCTGCTGGCGGAACGGATTCGCCGGTCGAGCGTGCTGCCGCCGGGGCTGCGCTCGCGATTGGCGGAGCTGGCCCTGGCCGACGAATCGGCCGCGGCAGTCGATAGCGCGGTCCGCGCGGTCGAAGAGACGCTCCCCCTGCTGTTGCGGGCCGACCGGGCCGGCACGAAGCGCGCGGCGCATCCGACAGGCGAAGCGTTTTTCACCGGCGATGACGGCGAACTGTCGGACGACGAAGCCGAGCAGATCGCCTGGCAGCAGTTGCAGCGCAGCGGGTTGCTGCGCGGGCAGCGGGTGCGAGTCGGGGATTGAGAGGGGGAGAGGGGGAGAGAGGGAGAGTGGGGGAGAGGGAGAAGGAGAGGCAGAGAGAGTTTTTTTCACATCACACAGGAGAACCAATCATGTCGGAGTTTCATGCGGGGAGTGCACCGGGTTTCGCGGCGAAGGTGGAGTCGGAAGAGAAAAACGTGCTGTGGGCGGGTCGCCACGGGCAAGACCTGGCGGCAACGCGCAAGATCAATCTCGTCAGCTCGGCGACGGACAGCGGGAACACGCCGCAAACGACGCTGCGGGCCGGCCTCGTGCTGGCGATCGATCCCACGACCGGCAAAGCGAACACCTATTCGCCCGATGCCAATGACGGCCGGCAAATCGCGGTCGGCATTTTGGAGCGGTCGCAAGACATGCTCGTCGATGGTGTGGCAACCGAGCGGTTCACGCAGATGCTCGTGCATGGGCTCGTCAAGCAAGGGGAGCTGCTCAATCTCGACGCCCGCGCTCGGCAGCAACTCGGCCAGCGGATGACGTTCGACGGCGAGCTTTCGCCGCAGGCCGGCGTGCTGATGCATCCGCGCGGCGTCTATCGCAAAAGCACGAGCTACAGCGTCTCGGCCGACGACAACGGGCTGCTGTTCCTCGCCACCGCGGCGGCAACCTTCACGCTGCCGACGAAGGCCAACGGCCTGGCGTTTCGGTTCGCGCAAACGGCCGACGCGAATCTCGTCATCAGCGGATCGAGCGACCTCATCCACAAGGGAAATGCCGGCGCGAGCAGCATCACCTTTGGCACCACCGGCGAGAAGATCGGCAGCCAGGTGCTGGTCGAGTGCGTCTATACGGCCGCCGGCACGCTGCGGTGGCTGGTGACGAATCTCGGCGGCACGACCGCGACGGTGGCGTGAGGAAGAGGGAGAGGGGGAGAGGGGGAGACTAGGACTTCCGCTGCTTCCTCCTTCTCCCACTCTCCCACTCTCCCACTCTCCCAGTCGGAAACAACCCATTCACTTTCCATTTCCATCAGCTTTCAAACCGGAGTAGAAACCCATGTCCGCATCGACCGCGCAGCTGCTCGCGCCGCAAACCATTCGCAAGGCGATCTCGCAGATCGACCTGCCGGGGACGAGCCTGCAAAACCTGTTTGGCTGGGGCCTCGGCGGGACGAACGTCGTCCGCCAGGCGGGCCGGCATTTTTCGTACGACATTTTCAACCTCACCCGCTCGGTGGCGACCGCCCGCGTGCCGGGGCAAGCATCGAACCGCACCAAGGCGCAGAAGGTCGGCACGGTCGCGGCGACCTTTCCGCGTTCGGCCGAGACGATCGAGCTTTTGGACGAACACTTGCTCAACCAGCGGGCGATCGGCGGCCGCGATAGCGCGCTCGACCGGGGGGGCGAGGCGTTTCTTTCGCGGCAAGAGGCGTATCTGGCCCAGCGGTTCGCCAACCTCATCGAGTTCCAAACCGCGGCGATGCTCCGCGGGTCGTATGCCTACGACACCGAGGGGGACGAGCTGCGACACGGCTTTTACGGCGGCGATGTGACGGTCGATTTCCGCATTCCGGCAGGAAACCTGAGCCAGCTCGACATGCTCGGCGCGGGGAATATCCTCGCTGCCGACTGGGCCACGCCGACGACCGACATTCCCGCCCACTTGCACGCCATCAATGCCGCGATGATCCAACTCACCGGCATGGGGCTCGCGCATGTGGTGCTGACGACGGCCGGCTGGCAGCACGTCGTCAACAATGAAGTGGTGCAGGCCCAAGGCGGGAGCGGCCTGGTGTGGGAATCGCTCCGCCGCACCGCGCCCGGCGAGTTCACCGCCGTGCTGCGGGCCGCCCCGTGGATCACGTTCCACGTCATCGACTACGGCCTCGAAATCTGGAACGGCACGAGCGAGAGCTTCACCAAGCTGATCGAAGACGACCACGCCGCCTTTCTGCCCGAGCCGAGCCCGCGGTGGGTGCAATACCTCGAAGGCTCGGAGATCGTCACCGAAGGGCCCGGCGGCACGAAGGCCGAGCGATTCGGCTTCCACGCCTTCGCCTATCCGGTGCATGACCCGAGTGGCTGGGATTTGTGTGCCGTGATGAACGGCATTCCCGCGCTCTACACGCCGCAAGCGGTGGCATACGGGCTGCTGACCGGCGGGAGCTACTGAGCGCGCGATTAATCGTCCCTATCCGGAACCAAGCGCGGTCCCGGTGTTGAGTTCGAGAGGGAGAGTGGGAGAAAGAGCGCGGGAGAGACGGAGAGTGCGTTCCGCGGAACCACTCCGGTATCTATCTCCCCCTCTCCCACTCGCCCCCTCTCCCACTCCTGGCTCCTGACCCCTGACTACTGGCTCCCGGCTCCTGGCTCCTGGCTCCTGACTCCTTCCTCCCATGACCCAAACCTACTGCACACGCGACGACCTCGAAGCGATCTGGCCGCCGGCGGAGTTGCTGGCAAGTGTCGATGATGATACGAGCGGCACGCTGAGCGCGACTGAAGAGAGCTACCTCACGCGCGGCATCGAGCGGGCCGCGAACCTGATGAATGCCCGGCTCGAAACGCGCTATGTCCTGACGAGCCTCGCGACGAATGCCTGGTGTCGCGATGCCAACGCGGCCATCGCGGCCTTTCTGCTGGCGACGCGCCGCGGCGATCCCGCCCCCGCGCACTTGCAGCAGCAATACGACACCTACCTTGCCGACTTGGGCCAAATCGCCAGCGGCCACCTGAAGGTGCCCGGCGCGGCCGAAAGCCACGACGCCGGGCCGGGGGTGGTGAACTTTGCGATTCAAATTGGCGAGCCGTGATTAGACGCCGCGGGGGAGAGTGGGGGAGAGGGAGAGGGGGAGACACGACATTCCTTCTCCCCCTCTCCCACTCGCCCCCTCTCCCAGTCCTGACTCCTTACCCCACAACCACCATGAACCTCCTCAACCGCCTTCGCCACGCCCTGCTGGGCCGTCCGCAACCAAAACCGACCCGCTTGCCGGCGACCGAGGTCGGCGCGCTGCGGATCGACGAGCTGCCGCCGTTTACTCTCAAAATCGCCGAGTTGATGCAATACGATCCGCAAGTGCGGATTGGCCTGGGGGCTCGCAACGGGCTGCTTCTGGCGGCGGAGGTCGAGGTCAGCGGCCCGGATGCGGCAATCGTGCGGTGGGTCGAGCGGCAATGGCAGGCCCTCTGGAATCATTGGGGACAGCAACTGTTGCGGGCCAAGCTCTATGGCTTCGTGCCGTTCGAGGTCGTCTTTCGCCCGACAGCCGGCGGCGAATTCGCGGGGCTGCTCGAAGTCGCACGGCTGATCGATCATCATCCCGGCGACGTGCGACTGCTCGTGGCGGAGGACGAGATCGTCGGCTTCGAGCTAAGCGAAGAGGAAGATCATCACGGCGAGCAATCGGATCGGGTGCCCGTGGTTGGCGCAGCCTACCACCGCGAGGCAACGTCGCATGTCGGGGTAGCCTCCGGCAACCTCGACCACCCCGACGATGACAACCCCAATCAACCGAAGTCGCGCACTCTTCTCGCCCCGCAATCGCTCGTCTGCACGTTCGATTCGCAATGCACCAACCTTTATGGCTGTGCCTTGCTCGCGCGGGCCTATCCGGCGTGGTTCGAGAAGTGGATGCCGGGCGGCGCGAAGCGGACGCTGCAACTGCGGATGATCAAGGATGGCTACATCGGCGACATTCTGTGGTATCCGGCCAATCAGCAGATCGAAAACGTGGACGGCCGGCAGCTCAGCTTCAAGGAGCTGGCCCGTGAGGTGGTCGCGTCGCGCACCAGCGGCTCGGCCCTGCTTCTGCCGCTGCTCTATGACCCGGCGGGAAACAAGCTGATCGACTACACGCCGCCGCGCGACGTGCGGGGGGCGACGCAACTGTTTCGCTGGAAGAGCGACCTCGACCTCGAAATCTGGAAAGCCCTGGAGGTGCCGCCGGAAATTCTGCAGGCCAGCACCGCCGGCAGCGGCTTCAGCGGGCGGTGGATTCCGTTTGCCGTCGCCCTCTCGGCCGTCCATGCCGAGCTCAGCGAGCTGATCCGCTGCGTCGATCGCGATCTGCTCAGGCCGCTCGCCGCGCTGAACTTCGGCCGCCCGCCGCAGTATGAAATCCGCCCCCAGTCGCTCGTCGATACCTACGCGAGGATGTTCGGCAGCCCCGGACCGAAGTGAACATGGAACCGATGTCCCCCTCAAAATCCTTCTTTCGTCAGCTTCGCCTCGCGCACGGCCCGGCTGGCGTTGTCGATGAAGTTGTCGATCTGGTTCAGCCCGCGGACGAGCATCGCGTGCCCGTCGATCACCACCGAATCGAGCTCGGCATCGTGGATCGACCGGGCAAGGTTCCCCAGCTTTGTCGCCTGCTCGCGCACCCGCTCGATCACCACCGCCAGCCGCTGGGGGGAATAGGGCTCTTTCCGCGGCACGCGATTGCCCGGAACAGTTTTGACCGATTTTTTCTTCCCCATGAGGCGGCTCCCGGCAACACGATGGCAGGCACTGTGAATGGACTCCCGATAATACCCCGCCCCGCCCGCTTCGCAAGACGCGCTCGATAATTCTTTACGACTTTTTGATGATTGCTTACCCTAGCCCCGGCCCTCCCATGCTTGCCCACACGCTCACTCGCGACAAGGTGCTCGCCGTCCAGCGGATGCTCGCGGCTCATGCGCGCCACGTGGAAATCGCCCGCGAGCTGAACCTGGCCGTTTCAACCATCGGCAAGATCGACCGGGATTGGAAACTGCGCGTGAACGAGGATCCCGAAACGGGGGAGTTCGAGCTACCCGAAGACGATCCGCCGCCGGACTACGACCCGCAAAACCTGCGCCGCTGCCCCACCTGCGGCGCGATGGTCTATCACTGGCCCTGCCTCGCGTGCCGGCTAATCGAGGCCCCACCGGTGCGATCGTGAGGGAAGGGGGTCGGGGATCGGGGTTCAAGGTTCGGGAGGGCGAGACTCCTGCCGAGCCGCGGCGGTGAATTCAAAGTTCAAGGTTCAAAGTTCAAGGTTCAAAATCTTGTTGCGTTCGAGGTGCTTCCATGACCACATCCCTTCCCCCACTCTCCCCCTCCCCCACTCTCCCTCTCGCTCCTACCTCCCCGCCACCGCGCTCCAAATCCGCCCTTCGCCGCTCTCCCCCCGAGGTCTATCAGATCGTCGTCGAGTGTCGCGATGAAGCCGACCAGCGCCATCTCTTCGACCGCCTCGCCCGCGCCGGCCTGACGCTGCGCCTGCTCGTGCTGTGACGCAAAGTAGGGCCCCGACGCCGTCGGGGCCTGCTATCCGAGAAAACGTTGCCTCGCCAATGTCCGCCCTATCACAACTCCGTGTCTGCTCCGCCGCAGTCCCTCACAGCGTGAGGGGACTACCTTCCCCGCCGCGATTCCGCAGCAGAGTAGGCCCCCGACGCCGTCGGGGCCAGATATCCGAGAGAACGTTGCTCCGCCGATGACCGCCCCATTCCAACTCAGTGTCCACTCCGCCGCAGTCCCTCACGGCGTGAGGGGACTACCTTCCCCGCCGCGCTTTCGCCAGCAAAGTAGGCCCCCGACGCCGTCAGGGCCGGCGCTGCGAGAGGACGTCACTTGGCTGATGATCGCTTGGACCAGCTCTTCGATCATCCAAAACTACGGCTCCACCCGTGATCAGAGCACCAACCGACGCTGGGATCGCCGTAGGTAGGTAATACGTCACGAAGTAGTCCCAAATCGTTTGTGGTTCGGGCCCGACGCCCAAAATTGCGGGCATGAAAATGAAACCGAAGACAGTTGCACCCAGCAATCCACAGGCAATTGCGGATCGTGGCCGCGGCGAGGCCAACGACAGAAGCAGCAACAGAATCATGGATGGAACAAGAGTACCGACAAACCAGCCCAATCCAATCGCGTGGTCGGGAAAATTGACGGCTAATCCCAGCAACCCGCTGGCCACGGTGACCAATAGCAGCAGCCACCGCAATGAAAACGTGCGAGTCATGTCCTAACTCCACGCACAAGATAACCCGGAGCCTCCATTATGCCCACCATCACCCTCCACCTCCACACGCCGCTCCGCCGCACCTTCCGCGTGCTGCAAGTCGCGGGACTTTTTGATGTGCCGCTGGCGGAGCAGATCTCGCACGAGTTGACGGCGGAGGTGCCGGGACTGGGCGAGGAGTGGACGATTGGGGCGATTGTCGGCCCGTCGGGCAGCGGCAAGACGACGCTGGCGCGGGCGGCATTCGGCGGGGTGCATGAGCCGCCGCCGTGGGCCGCGGGCGAGGCGATTATCGATGGCCTGGGAGACGCGCCGCTTAAAGAGATCGCCCGCGTGCTGACGGCGGTGGGCCTCGGGAGCGTGCCGACCTGGCTGAAGCCCTACCAGGTGCTCAGCACGGGGGAGCGGTTTCGGGCCGATGTGGCGCGAGCGATCCTTAAAGTTCCGAGTTCAAAGTTCAAGGTTCAAAGTTGCGATTCCAATCCAACTTTGAACCTTGAACCACGAACTGTGAACTCGTCCACAATTCTCGTCCTCGACGAGTTCACTTCTACGCTCGACCGCGTTGTCGCTTGCACGGCCAGCGCGGCGATTGCCAGGCTGCTGCGGTCGGGTTCGCAAGCTCGTCGCCTCGTCGTCCTGACTTGCCACGCCGACATCCTCCCGTGGCTCGCGCCTGACTGGGTTCTCGATCTTGGTCAATCGCCCCCGCGGTTGGCGCGAGGCCGGCTTCGGCGACCAACCTTGCGCCTCGAAATCCGCCGCGTGGCGCAAGCCTTCTGGCCCGCGTTTGCCAGACATCATTATCTGAGCGGCGGCCTCGCCAGTTCGGCAACGTGCTGGGGGGCGTTTGCCAGCACGGAGGTTCAAGGTTCAAAGTTCAATGTTCAAAGTGGTGATGCAGTCCCAACTTTGAACTTTGAACCGGGAACTTGGAACTCCAACCTCCCCATCGCCATCTGCGCCGTCGTCGCCGCGTTTGGTTGGCGGGGCCGCAAGCGGATCACGCGGCTGGTGACTCTGCCCGAGTTTCAGGGACTGGGAATTGGGCCGCGACTGGCCGAAGCGGTGGCCACCCACGAACGGTCGCGCGGCAATCGGGTCACGATCACCGCGAGCCATCCGGCCATCGTCGCCCACTGCGCACGCTCGCCGCGCTGGCAATATGCCGGCCTGAAGAAAACCGGCAGCACGCGCCAGCGCCACGGCCAGCGCGCCATCGCCTGCTCGACCGGCCGGGCGGTAGCGAGCTTTGAGTTCGTGGGCAGTGGCGGAGGAGAGGGAGAGGGGGCGAGAGAGAGGGAGGGAGAAGCCATGAGCAATCGCTGACCTGCAGCTTCCCCCGTCTCCCAGTCTCCCGCTCCCCCTCTCTCCCCCTCTTGCCTCCGCATTCACATGCACATCCTTCCCCCGCCGCTCAGCTCTCCCTATTGGCCGCACTCGCCGCATCCGCAGCAGCGCGAGTTTCTCCGCCTCACTTGCCACGAGGCGCTCTTCGGCGGCGCGGCAGGGGGCGGCAAAAGCATCGCCTTGCTGATGGCCGCGCTGCAATACGTCCAGGTTCCGGGCTATGCCGCGCTACTCGTGCGGAAAGATACGCAGCGGATGGCCCTCGCCGGCGGGCTCCTATCGCGGGCGCACGAATGGCTCACCGGCACCGATGCGACCTGGAACGGCCAGCGCCGCGAGTGGCGCTTTCCGACCGGCGGCAACCCCGCCACGCTCGCCTTCGGGTTTCTCGCCGGGCCGCTCGACAAATATCGCTATGCCTCCAGCGAGTTCCAGTTCATCGGCTTCGACGAGCTGACCGAACTGAACGAAGAGGACTACTTGTTTCTCTTCAGCCGCCTGCGCGGGTCGATGTCGCTGCGGATCCCGCTGCGGGTGCGGGCGGCGAGCAATCCGGGGAACGTTGGGCATTTGTGGGTCAAGCAGCGGTTCGTCGCGGGGGCCGAACAGCCCAGCCGCGAAGACCGCGTCTTCATTCCGTCGCGCATCGCCGACAACCCGTCCCTCGACGGCGACTCTTATCGCCAGTCGCTCCTCCATTTGCCGGCGGTCGAGCGGGAGCGGCTCTTGCATGGGGATTGGTCGGTCGGCGAAGAGGGACTGATTCGCCCCGCCTGGCTGCGCTATTTCGTCGAGCGGCCGCACGACCCCGCCGCCGCGCTGCCGATGGCCGACCGGGCCGGCTGCCAGCTCGAATTGCAAACGCCCGACAAGGAGCTGCTGACGGTGGTCGATCCGGCCCGCTGTCGCCGATTCGTCACCATCGATCCCGCCAGCACTTCCGCCGCCAAGGCCGCCCGACAGCCCACCCGCCGCGCGAGCCACACCGTCGCCCAAGTGTGGGAACAACCCCGCCGCGAGCTCGCGCGCTATCTGATCTTGCGACATCAAGAGCGGGTCCGCGTCGGCTTTCCGTCTCTCGCCCGCCTTGTCGAAAGGTTGCACGCCACCTGGCAACCAGCGGGCATCTGGATCGAAAACGAGCGGCTGGGAATGGCGATCGTCCAGCAGCTCGGCGACAAGCTGCCGATTCAGCTGGTGCCGACCGGGGGGCAAGATAAGGAGACGCGTGCCGGCCCGTTGCTGACGAAGCTGGAGCGGGGGGAGGTGTTCGTGCCGCGCGAGGCGAGCTGGCTGGCCGATTTCGAATCGGAGCTGCTCGCCTGGACCGGCGACTCGCGCGAGCCGTGCGACCAGATCGACGCCGCCGCCTATGCCGTCCACCTGGCCGACCGCTACGCCCCCACGACGCGGACGATTCGCTTCGCCACCTGAGCACGACCAGGCTCACGCATTCACCCGCCGATTGACGAGCGCGACGCCGACGATCAGCCCAGAGCCAACGAGGAGCGCCAGGCCGGCCGGGCCGAGCACTTCTGGCGGCATCAGGGCAAATAGCGCGGCGACAATGCCGATGATTCCCCCCGCGGCCGTGCCGACGAGCGCTCCCAGTCGGCGGCGGAATTGCAAGAGGCCGACGACCAGCCCCAGCAGCGCTCCCGCCACCAGGCCAATCGCCCCCGCGACCAGCAGGGCCAGCGACTCGAAATCCCCCTTCGTCGCCAGGCGCAGCAGCGGAGTCACCCCGGCCACCAGCGTGGCCGAGGCGGTCATCAGCACAAACAGAGCCGATAGCGAATAGGCATGGCGCGGGCTTTCGGTCATGCGTCACTACTCCGAAACCGGCAGCTTGCCATCGCGCCGATGCGCCAGTTGCGGCAGCACCGCGCTGCTGACGCGAACAAACCCGACGTGGCCATCTCCAAACGCAAACTGGGAACCGCCCCGATGATCGCTCCCGAACCCTCCCACCCAACTCGGGCTTCCCGGCCCGCTCCCCCCTTGGTTCGTCCCGGCGGGTGCGGCCTCGGCACCGGCGGGAGTGTCGGCCGGATCGATGGGGGTATCGATCTCGGGCACGAAATCAATCGGCGGCGCGAGTGGGTCTCCGACGTTGCCCGCCCGCGGCAAGCCCTCGCGATAGGTCAGCGCGTTGATGCCCGTCCCCGCGTTGCGCAGCGTCGCCCGCGTTCCGCTCAGCCAGTGAATCTCCCAGCCGTCCGTGATCTTCTCGCCGAGGAAAATCGTGTGGCTCGAGCCATCCTCCACATCGTCGTAGCGAATCCGACTGTTGAGGAAGAAAACTCCGTTGTCCTTCGCGTCGATCGCCTTCTCGCTGTCGTGGTGGCTGCCGGCATAGTCCGAAAAGCCGATCATCGGCGCGGGGCTCGATGGGCAATGGAGCGTCGTGATTGGCACATTGATGACCGGGGCATTCTTGGCGTGATACACGCTCACTTTGGGATCAATCGCCCGCCAGGTGTTCTGCTGCTCGAAATAGGGCAGGATCTGAATGATCCAGTTGTGGTGATAGCCGATGGGGGCGTTGACGATGGGCCCCTGCTTGTCGATCGTCCCCGGCGGATAGACGCCGTGGGCCAGCTCATAGTTGTGTACGGCAAGGATGAGCTGCGTCAGGTTGTTCGCACAACTGGTTCGCCGGGCCGCCTCGCGAGCGGCTTGCACGGCCGGCAACAGCAGCGCGACGAGCACGCCGATGATCGCGATCACGACCAGCAGCTCGATCAGGGTGAAGGCCGTTCGCGAGCGGTTCATGGGTTCTCTCCAGACGACGGGGAAAGGGGGAGTTCGGGCGCGGCGAGCCCAAGCGCGTGCTCGCGGCGAACGAGTACCCGCTGCGTGGGATGTTTCGGATAAATGGCGACGACGATCAGCTTGCCCGGTCCGCTTTCCGCCGGCTCGACGGTGATCGTCACCTCCCCCGCGGCGCGCGGATCATCTTCCGCGACTTCTGGGAGCCGCACCGGGGCGAGCCACGTTTCGCCGCGATAAGCGGGCTTTTTCGCGAGGCGAGCGAGGCCGCGAGCGATTCCCGCTTCGGCCAGCCACTGGGCCTGTGCCTGGTCGTGCTGCCGGCGATTTTGTCGCTGAGCGGCGAGCAGCGCCGTCACCAGCGTCCCCGCGATCATCCCCACGACGAGCAGCGTGATGAGCGCGACGACCAGCGCGCCGCCTCGTTTATCGGCAAGCCGAAGGGGACGATGTTTTCCGCTGCGGGTCGATTTCATGGCGAACCCTCCGCCGGCTTCGCCACCCCGATCGCCGCTTCCAGCCGGGCGGTCCGCACCGGATTCAGATAGGCTCGCGCGGGCCGCTCGTCGGCCAAGATTTCCAGCCGCACCAGCCGGCCGGCAAACTCCGCTGGCAATTCCCAGGCAATTTTTGCGCCCGGCGCAAAGGCGAATCTCTCGTGATGTACTACCTTCCCACCTGCGATCACGGTTCGCGACAGGCGCTCTTTTTCGGCCGCATAGCGCACCACGCGCTCCCTCGGCAGCGTCAGTTCACAGCCGGGGTCGAGCGTGGCGCTCGTGGCGGCATGGGCGTCGGCGCGCCACAGCGCGGTAAGGCGGGCGAGGGTCGCGGCTTGATCCAGGTCGCGCCGCACTTGCCGACTGGTGCGCAGCGCGCCGACCAGTGTCGTCGCGCTCGTACCCAGCACCAGCCCCAACAAGCTGATGACAATCACCACCTCCAACAGCGATTTACCGGCGCGCTTCATGGGGTGGTCTCCGGCGGCGGGTATTTCCAAACCGTCAGCCCGACCGGCTCGACCGGCTGTCCGACCGAGTTGGGCCAGCTCACTTCGATTCGCACGCGGCGCCCCGGAACGGGATCCTCCTCGCTCGTCAACAGCGCTAGCAATGCCGCTTGGGGCGCGGCGGCCCGCATTTCGGCCGAGAGGGTTTGCGAGGCGAGCCATTCGCCGGTCAGCTCGCGATACGGTCGGGCAGCGATTCGCTCGGCCAAATTCGCCACCTCTTGCCCGGCGAGGCGGCGCTGTTCGCTCGCGCGCCGCTGCCCTGCCGCCACGAACAACATTTGCGCGAGCGCTCCCGCCGCCATGCCAACGACGAAGAGCGCGAGCGTCACTTCGGTGAGCGAAAACGCGCGGCGCGGGTATTGGCGACTGGCGGCCATCGGTCAAGATAGTCCTTGAATGAGCGCGATCAGCGGCATCATCACGCCAATGGCGAACAAGCCCCCAAACGCCACCAGCACCAGCGTCGCCACCGGAAACAGCAGGTTCACCACCGCTTGCAACCGATACGCCTGCCGCCGCAGCGCGCTCTCGGCCATTTCCTCGAGGGCCCACGGCAAATTGCCGGCCCGCTGGGCGGAGGCGAGCACGGCCGCATCGGCACGGCCGATCAGTTTCGCTTGTCGCAGGGCCTCCGTCCACTCGCCGCCGCGCCGCACCGCCAGGTTCGCATTGTGCAAAAGCAGGCCAATTTCGCCATACGGATAGTTCACCGCCAGCAGCCACAGCGCCTCGGGCAGCGCCAAGCCCCGCCGCACGGCGAGCGCCAAGCCCCGCATGACGAGCGCCCCGTCGTACCGCCGAAACGGCAGCCACAGCAGCCATCCCCGCGGAAACCAACCGATGAAATAGAGCAGGCCCCCCACGAGCGCCGCGAGCGTCACCACCGATAGCAGCGGCACCGCCACCACCCAGCCGCGCGCGACGAAGAAGTTCGAGAGGTTGATGACCCACACCGTCACGCTCGGCAGGGCGAGGCCAAAGTCCTCGTAAATCCGCTCGATGTAGGGAACAATCTTGAGCATGACGAACGTTTCCACCCCAATCGCCGCCAGCACCAAACTCACTAGATACACCAGCCGGCTGATCGCGTTGCGCAGCGCCGCATCGACTTCGGCCGAGTCGTCAATTTGCTGTCGCATGGCGGGGCAGAGCACGCCGAGCTCTTCCCCCAGCCGAATTGCCAGCTTCATCGCGGTGCTGGTGCGCAGGCGGGCCTGGCGCACCGCTTGCGACAGCGGCAACCCAGCCTCCAAACCGCGGGCAAGCGCCAGGGCCCGCGCGCCGGTGTCGCCGAGCGCTTCGTCGGCATAGGCGCGAGCCGCTTCGGGCAACGGAATGCCCCTCTGGGCGGCGGCCGCCAGCGACCAGACGAGCGACCGATGCTCCCCATGCCGATAGCGGTCGATCGCCATCAAGGTCACGACCGCCAGCACCACCAGCACCACGATGCCATAGACGCTGCTCGCGCCGACCATTCCCGCCAGGCCGCCGACGATCGCGATCACGAGCAGCACCGTCCCCGCGCTCGCCAGCAACACGCGCATCGGATCGGCCCACAGCGCCGGGCGGCGGCCATACATGGCCCACACCGCCACCTTGAGCGCCAGGCCCGGCAGCGCGAGCAAAGTCAGGTTGAAAGCTCCCAGCGATTCGTCCATGGCGTTACATCAGCCCCTGCATCAGCGGCAGCAGCGTGGAAGTAATCAGCCCATACAGGGCCAGCACCGACAAGCCAATCGCGACGAACACCAGCGGCGGGACGATTTGCACGATCAGCCCCGTTCGCACCCGCAGCCTTCCCTCCAGCATTTCGGCCGCCGCGCGCAAGCTCCCCGCCAGGTCGCGCTGCTCCTCGCCCACGCGCAAGAGCGGCGCGATCGAGAGTGGCAGCCCGCGCTGCTCGACGACGGCCAGATAAAGCGGCCTCCCTTGCTCGATTCGCCCCGCCAGCTCGACCGCCAACTTGCCGACATGCGCGTCGCTCGCGCCGCCCCCTGCCAACCGCAGCGCCTCGGGCAGCGGCTGCTCGCGCTCGACGAGCAGCGCCAAGCTGCGGAGCATTTCGGCGGTGCCGCTCCAATGCCACGGCGGCCCGACTAGCGGCAACTGCGACACGAGCCACGACCAGGTTGCCCTTCCTCCCGCCACGCGCCACGCCACGATCATCACCCCCACCGCCACGAGCGCCGCGACAAACCAGCCGATTCCCACGTCGCCAATCCAGAACAGCACCTTGGCATTGGCGGGAAGTTTCAGTCCAAACTCGACCGCCACCGAGCGAAACGGCCGCACAAGGACGACCGCCAAAAACAGATAGACTCCGATCGTCAGCCCACACGCAATCAGCGGATACGCCAGAGCCGTTTCGACCGTCCGCCAATGTTGCCGGGCGGCCCGGCGATTCGCCAGCCACTCGGCCAGCACACTTCCCAGCGCGCCCGACTTTTCCGCCGCCCGCACCAGGCCCGCCAAATGCGGCGGCAAACGACCGGTGGTCGCGGTCAGCACATCCCCCAGCGGCTGGCCGCGCTCGATCTGGCCCGCGCAATGTCGCAAAGCGCGGGACAGCCGCCACGAATCGGCTTCGTCGGCCGCGGCCCGCAAGCCACTTGCCAGCGGCAAGCTCGACTGGCCCAGCCGGGCGGCCTGGTCGAGCACCGCCGCGGCGGCATCGGAAGTGAGCGGGTCGGGCGCGGTCACGTTTACAGCCCCAACTGCGTGGCGAGACGATGCAACATGGCGATCCACGGGCCGAGCGTCAGCACGGCATACAGCGCGACGGCCGCTCCCAACAACAAGGCCGTGGCCAGCGGCACATTAACCGCTAGCCACTGCCCGCGACGAGCCGCGTCGTCGCGATAGACCTGCGCGGTGCGGCGCAGCGTGGCAGCCAGACCCGGCCCCCCGCCGGCGACCAGCGTCCACGCGAGGAGCGGCGGAAAGCCGGCTGGTGCCACGCCGCCGATTTGGCCCCGGCGAATCCGCCCGGCCAGCTCGCTGCCGCCGCGCTCGATCGCCCGCGAGCCGACTCCGGCCGAAGCGAGCGTCACCGCTTCGTCGAGCGGCACCTGGTGTTCAATCAACAGCGCGAGCAATTCGCACAGCGAAGCGGTTTGGCTCGCCCGCCGCATTTGGTCGAGCTTGCCAACCGCGCCCCACGCCAAGAGCGGATGCAGCGCCAGGCCCCGCGCGACGCGCCCCGAACGAAACCAGGCCCAAACAAACCAGGCAATCAAGAGCAGCGGCACGAGAAACAGCCAGCTTCCGATGCTCGCGGCGAGCTCGCGCCCCGCGCTTTGCCAACCGGCGTCGATCATCTTCAGCTCGACCATCATCATCAGCCAGACCGGAAGCAGCTTGGCCAGCGTGAATTGGAGAAGCACGCCAATCACCAGCAGCACGAACAGCGGATAGACGAGGGCCGCTGCCAGCGTCGCCCGCATCTGGCTGATTCGGCGGGCGCTGCGGGCGACGTCTTGCACCGCGTCGGGCAGGTTTCCCGAGCGCTCGCCGGCCGCCAGAACCGCCCGAAATGCGGGCGGCAGCCGAGCGCTCGATTGCCCAATGATTTGCGGCAGCGTTTCGCCCGCCGCCAATCGCTGGCCGATCTCTCCCGCGACGGTGCCGACGCGCCCCGGCAGCTCGCGGGCCAGCGCGACGAGACCCTGATCGAGCGGCACGCCGGCTCGCGACAGGGCGGCAATCTCGTCGCACAGCGCGACGAGCTGATCGAGCGTGATCGGCCGGGCGGCGATAGTCGCGGTGAGGGTCACGAGATGGCCATCGAAAAGCAGTCCGAGAAGTCCCGCGATTTTACTCCATCGCCGCACCGCCAGCATCCGCGAACCCCAGCACCCGGCGAATTTCGGCCGGGTCGGTTTGCCCGGCAGCTGCCGCCTGGCAAGCCCGGTCGAACAGGGTCGTCATTCCCGCTCGCGCGGCGAGACGGGACAGCTCCTGGGCGTCGCGCCGGTCGAGCACCGCCTGACCCAAGTCGCCGACGAGCAGCGGCAGCGACTCGGCCAGCACCAATCGCCCCCGATAACCCGTGTGCGTGCAAGCCTCGCACCCCGCCGCTTGCTGTGCCCGCACGATGGGCAAACCGAGAAACGAACCTTCGTCGGCGGCCGGAATGGCGCACGAACAAAGTCTGCGGGCCAGCCGCTGATTCAGCACTCCCCGCACGCCGCCACGCACCAGATACGGCTCGATCCCCATGTCGATCAGCCGGCTAATGCCGCCGGCCGCGCTGGCGGCATGAAACGTGGACAGGACCAGGTGCCCCGTGTGCGCCGCTTGAAAGGCCGCGGCCGCCGTTTCGCGATCGCGAATCTCGCCGACGAGAATCACCTCGGGGTCTTGCCGCATCAGTGACCGCAGGCCGACCGCGAACGTAAAGCCCGCCGCGGGGTTGATTTGCGACTGCGCGACACTCTCGATTTCCATTTCGACCGGGTCTTCGAGCGACACCAGCCCGCGGCGGCCCGCGGCGACTCGCGCGATGTGCCGCAAGCAGGCATAGGCGGTCGTTGTCTTGCCGCTGCCGGCGGGTCCGCTGACGAGAATCGCCCCGCTCGTTTCTTCCAGGCGGCGGGACAGCTCCGCGGCGAGTTCGTCGGGCAGCCCCAAATCGGCGAGTTGCAAAAAGTCCCGCTCGCCGGCAAACAGGCGCACCACGCCGCGCTCGCCGTGGAGCGTCGGAAAGGTGCTGACTCGCATTTCGCCTCCGGTGCCTCGCGCGGGAAGCCTTCCCTCTTGCGGAACGTCCGACTTATAGGTCAGCAGCCCCGCCAGCACCTTGAGTCGGGCGACCACGTCGCTGGCCGAGCCGCGCGGAAAATGCCCGACCGATTGCAGCACGCCGTCGATCCGCCAACTGACGGCGAGGCCCGTCGCAGTGGGCTGCAAATGCACATCGCTCGCCCGCCGCTCCCATGCCGCCGCCAGCAGCAGATCGACGAACCGGGTCGCATACTCGACGCTGCCAGCATCCAGCTCGCACAGAGGCGTGGCGATCTCGCTGGCTAGCGATGCTGGCATGGTAGCGCCCACGATTTCCTCGGCGCGGCCCCGTTTTCGGCCTCACCCGCAAAGTTGATTCAATCGTTAGAGTCTAACAGCCGAAGATACCAGGAGCAGCACCGCCTCCGCGCGCCCTCATCATGCGCAGCTAGCGACAAGTGCTGGCGGGAAAGACAGAAAGTCCAAGGTCCAAGGTCGTTGTGCCGTTGACTCCTGATCCCTGACTCCTGTCCTCCACGACCACTATTCGCCCCTTTGTCCCTAGCCTCTAGCCTCTAGCCCTTCCTCCCATGTCCACCGCTTCCACCACCGCCAGCTCTCGCTCGCCGGGTCTCCTGGCGGCGCTTGCCGACTCGCTGGCCGATTGGGGCGGGGTGATCCTCGATAGCGTCGCCACGATTGGCGACCTCACGCTCTTCTCGCTCCGGGTGATGATTTGGCTCTGCTCGCGCTTTCCCCGCCGCGAAACACTCCTCCCCAATTTCTATCAGGTCGGCGTCCTTAGCCTGCCGGTAATCGCCCTGACCGGCACCTTCATCGGCATGGTGCTGGCGGTGCAAAGCTACTTCACCTTCCGACAGCTCGGCCTCGAGACGCGGCTGGGGGCAGTCATCAATATGACGCTCGTTCGCGAGCTCGGTCCGGTGCTGGCGGCGACGATGCTCGCCGGCCGCGTCGGCTGCGCGATGGCGGCCGAACTCGGCACGATGCGGGTCACCGAGCAGATCGACGCCCTGGAAAGCATGGGCTCGAATTCGATTCATTACCTCGTCGTCCCCCGGTTCCTCGCCTGCCTGCTCATGATCCCCACCCTCACCATCATGGCCGACTTCATGGGGGTCGTCGGCGGCTATGTCTATAGCGTCAACTTCCTGCACATCGACCAGCATCACTACTGGTACAACTCGCAGCGCTTCGTCAACTCGTTCGATCTGTTCAGCGGCATCTTCAAGAGCTTCTTCTTCGGCGGCGCGATCGCTCTCGTCAGTTGCTATCGCGGCTTCCACTGCACCCCCGGCGCCGAAGGGGTCGGCCGGGCCGCCACGGCCGCGTTTGTCTGGTCGTTCGTGCTGATTCTGGTGATCGACCTCGTCTTGGGGAAGGTCATGTACACCGCCTACTATCAACTGTTTCCCAATGCCTCGAAACTTTTTTGAGAGGGGAAGGAAGAGGGCTAGGGCTAGGGAATTCAGAGATTTCCGCCCCTGACTCCTAACTCCCGACTCCTATCCCCAGCCCTAGCCCTTTCCCCATGTCCCCCGACCGCATCGACCTCCACGATCCGCCGCTGGTGCAAGTCAAACACTTGCACGTCGAGTTCGGTCGTCAGACCGTGCTCCGCGACATCGATCTGTCGATCCCCCGCGGCCAAACCTTGGCGATCATCGGCGAAAGCGGCTGCGGCAAAACGGTCTTCCTCAAAACGCTCATCGGCCTCATTCGCCCCACCCTCGGCGAAGTGCTGTTCGATGGCCAAAACCTGCAGAACCTCGGCGAACGGGAGCTCGTTCAGCAGCGCATTCGCTTCGGCTACTTGTTCCAGAACGCGGCCCTGTTTGACAGCATGACCATCGGTCAGAACGTCGCCTTCCCCCTCCGCCAGCATCGCCGCATCGGCGATCGCGAACTGCAAGAGCTGGTCCTGGCCCGCCTGGCCGAGGTTGGCCTCCCCGATTCGGTCGTCGTTCAAAAACCGGCCGAGCTTTCCGGCGGCATGCGGAAACGCGTCGGCATGGCCCGCGCCTTGGTGATGAATCCCGAGCTGATGCTCTACGACGAGCCGACCACCGGCCTCGACCCGATCATGAGCGACGTGATCAACGAACTCATCATGAGCACCCGCCGCACCCACCTGGTGACGGGCATCGTCGTCACCCACGACATGCGGACCGCCCGCAAGGTGGCCGACCGCGTGGTGATGCTCTTTCCGCTGGCCCGCCTGGGGCGCGGCGAATCGCAAGTCATTTACGATGGCCCGCCGAGTGAACTCGATAATTGTCCCGACCGCCGCGTCCGGCAGTTCATCCACGGCGAAGCCGGCGAACGACTGATGGAGCTGCGCGAAGCCAGACAAGCCGCGAATGAAACCAATTGAGGAGCTGTAGTAGGGAATCATGGACGAACGTGTCTTACGCCAACGAGTCGGTGTCGTGGTCTTGGCCGCGGCGCTGATTTCCGCGTTCCTAGTGGCGCGGTTCGGCGACCTGCCCCTGCCGGGGGCCGGCACGTACACGGTCTATATTCGCTTTCCCCGCGCCCCCGGCGTGCAAACCGGCACGCCAGTCCGCATCAGCGGCGTGCAGATCGGCCGCGTCACCAGCGTCGATCTCTTGCAGCCGACCGGCGTCCGCGTGACCACCGAAATCGATAGCGGCCGCGTCATTCTCGACAGCGACGCCTGCCTCATCACCACCGCGTCGGTCCTCGGCGATTCGATCATCGAGTTTGTTCCCCCCAAGGAGGTCCCCCCCAATTCGCTGGTCATCGAGGGGGGAACCGAGATCATGAACGGCCAGGTGGCTGTCAATCCGCTGGAGCTCGCCTCGACCATCGGCCCCCAAGCCGAGCAGGCCCTGCGCTCCATCGCCCAGGCGGGGAACGAAGTGCAGCTCACCGCCCGCAAGCTGAACACCGCCATCGAGGACAACGACGACCAAATCCCCCGCATTTTGGCCAAAACCGAGCGGGCCCTCGATCAGTTCAACGCCACGATGGCCAACATCGACGACGCCTTCGGCGATCCGCAAACCCGCGCCGCCCTCAAGCAATCGATCCGCGAACTGCCCGCCACTCTGACCGAGGCCCACGGCACATTCGTCAGCGCCCGCGAAGCCCTCGACAGCTTCAAGATGACCAACTCCGATCTGCAAGGCATCTTGAACCCCATCAAAGACCGCGGGCCGAACCTCGCCAAGAACATCGACGAGAGCCTCGCCAACTTCAACGAACTGCTCGTCAACCTCGTCGATATCACCGAGGGGATCGACACCCGCGAAGGAACCATCGGCCGCCTCCTGCACGAAGACACGATCTATCGCCGCCTCGACCACGCCCTCGCCAATGTCGAGGACATCAGCTCGCGCGTCCGGCCGATTCTGGACAACCTCAACATCGCCAGCGACAAAATCGCCCGCGACCCCAGCGTCATCCTCAAGCTCCGCAGCCTGATGGACAAACGGCCCCCCGGCGCCGGCCTCAAGGGACCCATCACCAATCACTTCGGCCCGCCCCCCGGCGATCATCACCACGGCCCACCCCCCGTTGATGCCGTCTATCTCGACGAGCATGGCAACTGGGATCCGCAGCCCCCTCGCGGCCACTAAACCGCCCGCCACACCAACCCGACGCGCTAGCGAGGGTTCCTGGTCTTCTCCTTCCGCCCCCCTATTCGCAGGGCTACCGGTTCCGGCTAGCTCTAATGTTTTGCCTCTAATGAAACTCCGCGCCGCATTTCACAATCGCACGTAACTCGTTATTTTCCAACGCTTCGACCCCCTTTTATTCCCTCTCCAGCCCCTTATAAATTGGCCCTGTCTTATTAGGTTCACAAGCCCTGCCGCCCCTCCCTCTTATTAGCCCCTTCGCCTCGGCTGCCAGCGCGAGTTGAGCCCCGGTCTCGCCCCCCTTCCGGTCTGCGCTGGGGAGTGCCGCGACCCCGGCCTTCGCGACCCGCCGCCCCGCGCTCCCCGGGACTGCCGATATCTATACATATTTACTCTATCTTGACGTTTTTCCATTCACTTGTCAAGGAACTTGCGCGCCCCCTTTCTTCCCTGCCGCAACTTACGTCCCCCACTCCCTGCGCAACTCCTTTCCCCGCCTCCACTTTCGCCGCTTCCCCTCGACGCAACCCGCGTCCGAATTTTTCGCTCGCGTGACTAGGCTGGTCACAGCGCAGGCACCCGCCTTCTAACGGCGCAAAAAAAGAGCCGCCCTCTTGCGATGGCGGCTGGTCGCTCCGTAGAGCGTTGCCTGCGAATGATTCTTCTTGTTGCGAAAAGAGTTCGCAGGCTGAGATTGGTTACACTGCCCACAGTATTTGCTAGGCTACCCCTTCTGTCAAGTGGCAATCTCCTGATTCTCGCAAGGGTATAGCTGTGACGAAGGGCCGCACAACTCTCGGACTCGATATCGGCTCAAACTCCATCGGCTGGGCGCTGATTGACGAGGAAAAACACGTAATCGTGGCTGCTGGTTCACGCATCTTTCCAGAAGGTGTGGATCGTGACCAGACCGGCGGGGAACTCTCGAAGAACGAGTCGCGCCGGGTCGCACGGGGTATGCGCCGGCAAATTGCTCGTCGCGCACGCCGCAAGAGACTGCTACGTGCTGCACTAATGCAGGCCGGCTTGCTCCCGACCGATCCCGCTGACCAGGCGTTGCTCGATCAACTGAATCCCTACGAGTTGCGCCAAAAGGGCCTGCGCGAAAAACTCACGCCGCACGAGTTTGGACGGGTGCTGATTCATCTGAATCAACGCCGTGGCTTCCTATCGAACCGCAAAGCCGATCGGTCGAAGAAGAAAGAAGCCTCCGAAATGCTGCAAGAAATCAGCGACCTGGAAGCGGAGATCAAGGACGCCGGCCACCAGACGCTCGGCGAGCATCTGGCCGCACTGTACGCCGCTAACCCCCTCGGTCGCCTCCGTGGCAGGCATACTCATCGCGAAATGCTGCTGGCCGAGTTCGAGGCCTTGTGGGAAACCCAGAAGAAACATCATCCACAACTACTCACCGACATCCTAAAGCTGGGCAGTCGAGGGCCGGCGACGTATCCCCGTCCGCCAGCCCGAACCGGCGGCGGCGAAGCCCGCTGGCTGGCCGAATTCGGACTGTTCGGGATCATCTTTTTCCAGCGGCCCATGTACTGGCCCAAGTCGGTTGTCGGTCAGTGTGAACTCGACCCGAAACAAAAGCGGTGTCCGCGGGCTGATCGGGCAGCTCAGAAGTTCCGCATTTACAACGAAGTCAACAACCTGCGAATCATCGCCGGCGATGGCGAAATCAAGGAACTGTCGCCGCCACAAAGAGAAAAGCTCCTGAAACTCCTCGGCCAAAATGATTCCGTCAAATTCGATGAGATAAGGAAAGCACTTGGGTTACTCGAAAACGACGGGTTCAACCTGGAAGCTGGCGAGCGTAAAAAGCTGCTGGGAATGCCGTCAGACGCTGTGCTCGCCAAAGGCAAGTACTTTGGTGGAAAGTGGCACAAACAACCCGAGGAGTGGAAAAATCGCGTTGTCCGCTCCTTGATTCACGATGATGAAGCGACGTTCCTGGAGCGTGCTCGCGATGAGTTCAAGATTGAAACAGGGATTGCGGAACGACTGCTCGATGCGCCGCTGCCTGAGGGTTATGCCAGCTATGGCCGAGAAACAATCGAGCGCTTGCTACCATTTGTTGAGCAAGGACTGCCGCTTACTGCTCCCGATGGCCAGCCTTGTGCAATTCGCCTAGCCGGGCTGATTCCCGTGTTTGAGAGGCAGGTCAAAAAGGGGCAATTCCTGCCCGAACCGCCACCGATCACTAATCCACTCGTGCGGCAAGCTCTGTACGAAGTCCGCAAGCTGATTAACGCGATTATTCGGGAATACGGCCGACCGACCGCCGTGCATATTGAACTTGCGCGCGAGGTTAAGGGAACCGGCGACCAGCGAGCCGACCGTACGAAAAACATGCGCGCCCGCGAGCGACTGCGCGACGATGCCGCAGAGCGGATCAAAGAACATGGCGAGAAGCCCACCCGCGGCAAAATTGAGCTGTATCTCTTGTGGGAAGAGCAAAACCGCGAGTGCATGTACTCCGGCAAGCCCATCAGTATCCACCAACTGTTTGGCGGCGAGGTCAATATTGACCACGTTTTGCCCTATTCCAAAAGCCTCGACGATTCCCTGATGAACAAGGCCGTTTGCTTCCGCAAGGAGAATGACGAAAAGGGTCAGCGAACCGTGCATGAGTGGCTGGCGGCGACAAATCCTCAGAAGTACGACCAGGTTTTGCAGCGTGCCGCCCGCTTGCCAATCGATATCCGCAACCGCAAGCGACAGAAGTTCGCTCAGAAAACGTGTGAACTGGAGCAGTTCATAAGCCGACAACTCACCGACACTGCCTACATCACCAGCGCCGTGGTCGAGTACCTCAAGGCTCTGGACGTGGACGTGCTGGGCTCCAAAGGCCAATTGACGGCCGAGCTACGGCATCAATGGGGCCTGAACGACGTGCTGCGCAGCGATGGCCTCGACAAGAAGAACCGCGAAGACCACCGCCACCATGCCGTCGATGCCCTCGTGATTGCCCTTACGGATCGTGCCCGGTTGCAAAAGCTCGCCAAGTGCCGGGGACAGCAAGAGTTGCCCGTCCCGTGGAAAACGTTTCGCGCCGATGTCGAAGCCAAAATCAACGAAATCAAGGTTTCGCATCGAGTGCGACGCAAAGTGGCTGGCGCTTTGCATGAAGAAACGATATACGGACCTACTCCGCGACCCGGTGAGTTTGTCTGCCGCAAGCCATTGGAATCGCTAACGCCGGCAATGATCGAGGACATTCGCGACCCAGAGGTGAGACGCCTTGTGCAGGATCGGCTCAAGCAGTTTGGGATCGACCTTGCAACCGGTCAAAAAATTCCGAAGGAGGTCTGGAAAGAGCCGCTTCTGATGGTGCGCAAGGCCGGACGCGTCTCGTCGTCGCCAGCAGTCATCAAGAAAGTTCGCCTAATCCGAAAGGATGTGACCATTCGACCGTTGCGCGGAGAAGGTCAGTTCGTGAAACCCGGAAGTAACCACCACGTTTGCATTTTCGAATACGAAGACGAGAAGGGTAAGCTTCGCCGCGAGCCTGCATGGGTATCCATGCTGGAAGCGGTGAACCGGCTGAAGCGCGGCGAATCCGTGATCCAGCGAACCCATCCGGAGCGGCCCAACGCAAGGTTCGTCATGTCGATTAGCCGCGGCGAAATGTTTCTGGCCACGATCAAAGGTGCGGAGCGCCTTGTCTGGTTCCGCACTGGGGCTTCCACGCAAGGGCAATTGTATTTTGTGGATCATACCGATGCCCGGCCGGACAAGACGGCGGCAAAATTCGTAGCGACCGCAAATTCCTTGAAGGCCCGCAAAGTGACCGTTGACCTTCTTGGACGTCTTCGTTGGGCAAACGACTAGAATCCTGACGGGATAAGGTGGAATTCGTCAATCGGTCGAATTAGCGTGACCTAGTAGGAAATATCCTATTTCGCCACGGATGGTCCTTCGCTTTGGTTGCGAGGACCGCCTTTGATCAAGCGCACCATCGAAATCTCGCGCGAGCCGGCCCATGTGACGGTGCAGCACGCTCAGCTTGTTCTTAAACGCGATGGGCAGGTCGTGGGGCAGGCCCCGTGCGAGGATGTCGGCGTCATCCTGGTCGATCAGCCGCAAGTGACCTATTCGCACGCGGCTTTGACGGCGCTGGCCGAATCGGACGCAGTGTTGGTGGTCTGCGGGCGGGATCACCTGCCGGCAGCGATTCTGCTGCCGCTGGCCGACCATTCGCAGGTTGTCTGGCGCATTAGCGACCAACTGGCCGTCAGTCGGCCCCTCCGTAAGCAGCTTTGGAAGCAACTCATTCAGGCTAAGATTCGCGCGCAAGCGGGCAACCTGGCCGTGGGCACGCCGGCCCGTTCAAAACTGCTCGACTTAGCCCGGCAGGTCCGCTCCGGCGATCCCAGCAATCTGGAGGCCCAGGCGGCGCGCGTCTATTGGCAGAACTACCTGCCCGAAGCGGTCTTTCGCCGGGATGTCGATGCGAACGGCCTCAACTCGCTGCTGAACTACGGCTACGCGGTGATTCGGGCCGCCTTGGCGCGGGCGATCGTCGCGGCCGGCATGCTCCCTTCGCTCGGGCTGCATCACTGCAACCGCAGCAATCCTTTCTGCCTGGCCGACGACTTGATCGAACCGCTGCGCCCGCTCGTCGATGACCAAGCCCGCGAGTTGTTCCGCCAAGGCTACGACACTTTAACCGCGGAGTGCAAAGCAGGCTTATTGACGCTGCTCGCGTGCGACGTGCGACTCGGCGGCGAAACCGGGCCGCTGATGGTCAGCCTGCACCGCTTCATCGCTTCGCTGGCCAAGTGCTACCGGGGCGAGGCCAAACGGCTGGAAATTCCCGCAATGCTCGCCGACGAACCGGTTCTCGCCAGCGATTCGCCCGGGGCCTGAAGCCTGGTTCCGCCACCATGCACATTAGTGGATACCGGTGTATGTGGGTCGTCGCCATGTTCGACTTGCCGGTCGATACGAAGCCGGCCCGCAAAGCCTACGCCCAGTTCCGCAAGGGATTGCTCAAGGACGGCTTTACGCGGATGCAGTACTCCGTTTATGTTCGGCACTGCGCGAGCGAGGAAAACGCGACCGTCCACATGCTCCGCGTCGAGAAAATGGTGCCTCCCGATGGCGAAGTTCGGATTCTCACCCTTACCGACAAACAATTCGAGCGGATGCGCATTTTTTGGGGAAAAATGCGCAAAGCAGCGGCGTCGCCGCCCCAGCAGCTTGAGCTTTTCTGATCGACTTCCCGCCGCAAGTCGTTGCCAGGTAGTCGCTTACCGAGGTGTGTAGTGTAACCAATCTCAGCCTGCGACCAATCCGCAACCGTAACAGAAGGCATGTTCCACCGTGGTCTAGTGTAACCAATCTCAGCCTGCGACCAATCCGCAACGCAGAAGCCGCCGCGCCGAATATCCGCCTAGTGTAACCAATCTCAGCCTGCGACCAATCCGCAACTGCCGCGCCGGCGAGCGGATTACCACGGGCAGTGTAACCAATCTCAGCCTGCGACCAATCCGCAACTATAGAGAGACCGGCTGCTGCCCGTCGAACAGTGTAACCAATCTCAGCCTGCGACCAATCCGCAACGCCAACGCCGACAGCTACGACGCGGATTCCAGTGTAACCAATCTCAGCCTGCGACCAATCCGCAACCTGGCCACCCGGCGGTCGCGCCGGGAGCTAAGTGTAACCAATCTCAGCCTGCGACCAATCCGCAACCTACTTTCCAAACGGCACGGCTGCCGAAATAGTGTAACCAATCTCAGCCTGCGACCAATCCGCAACCGATCCAATGGACGAGGCCCGTCAGGAAATAGTGTAACCAATCTCAGCCTGCGACCAATCCGCAACGCGGCGAAGTCGAACAACGACAGCGTTTCGAGTGTAACCAATCTCAGCCTGCGACCAATCCGCAACCGGGGAAGTGAACCGCACGATGCTCGCCACAGTGTAACCAATCTCAGCCTGCGACCAATCCGCAACACGCTGCCGGTGAATTGCTATTCCTGGGGGAGTGTAACCAATCTCAGCCTGCGACCAATCCGCAACCGCACAGCAGTCGCATTGAAGCACCCCAGGAGTGTAACCAATCTCAGCCTGCGACCAATCCGCAACAAGTGGTCGAGGTTGACGAATCGTTAATCGAGTGTAACCAATCTCAGCCTGCGACCAATCCGCAACCTAATCCCCGCAACAGAAAAGCAACTACCAGTGTAACCAATCTCAGCCTGCGACCAATCCGCAACGAGCGGCGGAACCGTGGGGCCGTTCCGCTAAGTGTAACCAATCTCAGCCTGCGACCAATCCGCAACCGCCCTGCCGCTCTATGCGGTGTTGCGGCGAGTGTAACCAATCTCAGCCTGCGACCAATCCGCAACCAAAATGGTGGAACAGATTTGACTGTGCCGAGTGTAACCAATCTCAGCCTGCGACCAATCCGCAACGATTCGGGCTGAGGCGCGAAAGTGTGCAAGAGTGTAACCAATCTCAGCCTGCGACCAATCCGCAACCGCTTGTGTTTCACGCGCCGTCGCCGGGCGAGTGTAACCAATCTCAGCCTGCGACCAATCCGCAACTGCCGGCCGTGACCTCTCCCGCCGTCATGAGTGTAACCAATCTCAGCCTGC
>JANRLS010000039.1:0-41646 GCA_033762315.1 Pirellulaceae bacterium | reverse complement strand
CCAGCATTTTGGCCTCGACTATCGCGGGGCGGCCTTCAGCTTTGGCTATAGCCTGGGAGAAATCGGCGCGCTCATTGCCGGCGGCGTTCTCGCGCCGGCGGCGGCGCTGCGGATTCCCTTGTCGCTGGCCGACGACTGCGTCGCCCTGGCCCACGAAACGACGCTCGGCATCCTGTTCACCAAGGCCAGCGAGCTGCCGTTTCAAGGAGTGCGGCGGGCGTGTTTGTTGGTGAACGAACAAGGTCGCGGGGCGATTGGCATTTCGACGTATCTCGCGCCGAACTCCGTGCTGCTGATGGGACAAACCGACACGCTCGACCGCTTTGCCGAGATCGCCAAGCGCGAAGTGCGGGTGAAATTTCACCTCCGCAAAAATGACCAGCGCTGGCCGCCGCTGCATACGCCGATTATGTGGGAAAGGCACATCCCCGACCGAGCCGCCCGCTTGCTGCATACCTTGCCCCTCGCGCTCGCCGAACCGAAGCCGAACGTGCTGTCGCTGGTGACGGGAACCTTCACCTATACCGACACCACCGCCCGCCGGATGCTGCGCGAATGGATCGATCACCCGCAACTGCTCTGGAACGCGGTCGAGCACGTCCTGGCGGACGGGATCAAGACGGTGATTCACGTCGGGCCCGAGCCGAACCTCGTGCCGGCGACTTTCACGCGGCTAAGCGAGAACGTCGCTGCGCAGCTGCGCGACAGCATGGGGCTTTGGGCGCTCTCGGCCGCCGCGCGACGCCCCTGGCTCTCGCGGCTGCTGCCCGAGCGGAGCATTTTGCTGCGAGCACCGTACGTCCAGCACGTGGTTTTAGAGGACTGGCTGCTGGAGAATGCGCCGCGATGAGGCTGACTACAACGTTTTGAGATACTCGAGAACGGCTCGTTTTTCGTCGTCCGACAGACGATTGGGAAACTCATGTCCGCCGGCCGATTTGCCGAAGGCGCGCGTATCGAAATAGAGTCGCTTTTCCCAGCCGGCGGTGATTGTGGCGGGGCGGGTGGCGAAGGTTTCGACTTGCGGCCCGACGCGCTCGGTGTCGAAGGCCGTCGGAGAGCGTTTCCAGACGATGGGTCGCTCGCTCGGATGGAGCACATGCCACAGTGTCGGGACGCTGCCGTTATGAAAATACGGACCACTCGCCCAGATGCCATCCAGCGGCGGGGCCACGTAGCCGCCGGGGTCGCTGAGGTTTGGCAGCTTGCCATAGTCGGCAAACCAACTGTTGCCGTAAGCCGCGCGATGCTCGGGAGCGAGGGCCGCGAGGCGCACCGGGTCGGTGCCGAGCTCGTCGATGGGAATGAGCCGCTCGGGATATTCGGCGCTCGAACCATACGTACCATGACACTCGGCACAAACGCGATTGAACGCGACGCGGCCGCGCTCGGCCAGGGGCTGATCGATGGCGTAGGGATATTTCGGCGGCGTGAGCGACGAGAGATAGGCGAACACGTCGCGGAATTCCTCTTCCCAGCCGCGAAATTTTTCGGGCCCGTTGCTGCGGATCAGCATGAACTGCATCAGGCCCCGATGCCCCTTCGCCGCGAAGCCATCGGCATAGAGCATCTTCTTTCTGCGGAAGTGCCACCACGGGGGAGCATCCATGTCGTGATGGGTCATCTTCGGCAGAAAGACATCCTTGGCGACGTTCAAGTCGGCATCTCGATACGCCATGAGCAGCACGCCGAACATGACGGCGTTCGTGGTGCCGTTGGTGGTGCCGAGCGGAACGACGGCGCTGCCCAGATCCATGCGGCTGAAGGGGGTGCCGGCGGCAGCTTTGACTTCGCGGGTTTCCTCGGTCAGGGTTTGCAGGGCGAAGAGGGAATTGGGCGCGCCAGGCCAGGTGACCACGCCTCCTTGGCCATCGGGAATCTGCCCGCCGTGGCACGACAGGCAATTCATCGTCCAGTTGCCGCGTTCATCGACGACGTATTGCAGCGGCTTGGTGGGGTCATCCGGGCGGGGAGTGAGGCCATAACGGGCGAAAGCCATTTGGCGGCGCTCGTCGGGCGTGGCTTTTTCCGCCGCGGCCCGGAGCGGTTCCGGCCAGAATTTCCAGGTGGCATCAAAGGTGGCCTGGTCGAAATCGGGGGGCAGGTAGGCCCGCTGGGTCAAGTTGCGATAACCGCGCTGAGCGGGCGATAAATCGGCCTCGTCGGCCGCCAGCGGAACAGCAGCGACGACGATCAACAGAAATAGAAGACACCGGACCATGTGCGCACCTGCCTCGTGGAACAGCAACCGCATTATAAGCGGGGAGGCAACCGTGAATGGTCTTTACGGGGCGGCCGGCGCGGGTCCGTCCCGTTTCTTCGGCAAGAAGCCGAGGAAGAAGCAGATCATCATCAGCGACCAGAAGACGATGAACTCCGGCCGCCGCGGACTGTGAAAATCCAAGAGGTGCGGCACATGGAGCGGATCGTGATCCAGCTCGTTGGGGTTGGCGGGCTTATGGTTTTCGTGTTCATGCCCGTGATGCGAGGCAAGGCCCAAGATCCACGTCTTTTCCAGCCAAGCCTCGTATTGGTGGACCAAATCGCGGCGTCCCTTTTCCAGATCGTGAAAGGACTGCTTCCAGGTTCCCATCCGGTCGCCGACGAACTTGGGGGACTCAAAACTCCAGTCGGAGTTGAACGTCCAATCGGCCAGCAGCTTGAGACCAATCACCACCACCAGCAAATAAGCCGAGACCTCGAACCGCGGGAACTTTTCCAGCAGAATGATGAACCACTTGGCCGCGACGCGCATCAGCATGAGGCCGATGATGCCACCAAGAATGACCACCCACAGCTTGGGATGCAGGGCATCGGCCGGAACCCCCTTGGGCTTGCTGCCGACCATCGCGATGGCGGCCAGGATCGAATCGACCGCAAAGGCAATGTCGGTGAGTTCAATGACGAGCACGGTGGGCCAAAAGCTGGCGAGGCCGAGCTGCTTGCGGCGCTCGGGCGTCAAATACACCGGCACGCGCTCTTGAATTTCGACCTCTTGCTCCGCCGGGGAGAGCTCCGCCCCGGTTTTTTCCTCGACCAGCACGGGATGGCCGTGGGCGTCGAGGACGATCTTCTCGTCCGCGTGCTCCTTGCTCTCAAAAAACAGGTGCCGGACGGAGATATAAACGAGATAGGCCCCGCCCAGGAACTTGGCGAAGGTCCACTGCAACAAGAGGCTCGCCAGCAGCACGGCAGCGAAGCGAAAGACGAACGCCCCGGCCAGGCCATACCACAGGGCCTTGGCCTGCTCGTGCTTGGGAAGCCGCTTGGCCAACAGGCCGAGCACGAGGGCATTGTCGATCGAAAGCAGCCCTTCGAGCACGACCAACAAGGCGACGACCGCCAAGTCCTGCACCTCGAAACGCTGGCCGAAGAGGGTGATGAGTCCCAGGAGTGGCTCGGACATCAGATTGCGGGGCGGGAGGGGCGGGCAACGGGGAATTCACCATGATAACCAGCCAGCCTACGGGTCATAGCCCAGGTTCGGGGCGAGCCACCGCTCGACCTCCGCCACGGGCAGCCCTTTGCGGCGGGCATAGTCTTCCACCTGGTCACGGGTGATCCGGTCGAGGGCGAAATAACGGGCCTCGGGATGGGCAAAATAGAGGCCGCACACGCTGGCGGCGGGAAACATGGCGTAGCTCTCGGTGAGCGTGATGCCGGCGTTTTTCTCGGCCGCCAGCAGGTCGAAAATCGTCCGCTTTTCGGTATGGTCGGGCTGCGAGGGGTAGCCCGGCGCGGGGCGGATGCCGCGATACGCCTCGGCGATCAGTTGTTCGTTCGAGAGGCGTTCCGCTTGGCCATAACCCCACTCGCGGCGCACCTTTTGATGCAGAAGTTCCGCAAACGCCTCGGCCAGCCGGTCGGCCAGTGCCTTGGCCATGATCGAATTATAGTCGTCATGGTCGCGGTCGAACCGTGCGCACAGCTCGTCGCAGCCGATGCCGGTCGTCACGGCGAACGCCCCGACATGGTCTGGCCGGCCGCACTCCGCGGGGGCGATGTAGTCGGCCAGCGCACGAAAGTCCTTTTGGCCCTGGCGTTCCCATTGTTGGCGGAGGGTGAAAAGACGAGTGGGAGAGGGGGAGAGTGGGGGAGTGGGAGATGGCTCCTTCTCCTGTCTCCCTCTCTCCCCCTCTCCCTCTCTCCCCCTCTCGATTTGCAACAGGATGTCGTCCCCCTCGCTACTCGCCGGCCAGAAGCCATACACGCCATGCGCGGTGAGCAGTCGGTCGCGGATGATCCGGTCGAGCAGCTTTTGGGCGTCGGCGAACAGCTCGCGGGCCTGCGGGCCGACATGCGGATCGTCAAAGATCCGCGGGTATTTGCCCTTCAATTCCCAGGTGAGGAAGAACGGCGACCAATCGATATAGCGGGCAATTTCGGCGAGCGGAAAGTCGCGCAGCACGCGCGCGCCGGTGAAGGCCGGCGTCGGAATATCGACCGTGCTCCAATCGGTGGCGAATCGCTTGGCACGGGCCTCGGCGAGCGAAACGAGCTTGATGTTCCGCTGCTGATACGACTCGGCCAGTTGCCGCTGAACGTTTTGGTTGTCCCTAACGAGATCGACCTTCAGCGTCTCGCTCAGCAGTTTATCGACCACGCCGACGCACCGCGAAGCATCGAGCACGTGCAGCGTCGGCTGTTCGTATTGCGGGGCGATCTTGACGGCCGTGTGCTTGGCGCTCGTCGTGGCACCGCCGATGAGGAGCGGCAGGCTCATGCGCCGTCGCTGCATCTCTTTGGCGACATAGACCATTTCGTCGAGGCTGGGCGTAATCAGTCCGGAGAGGCCGATGATATCGACCTCCCGCTGGGTGGCGGTTTCCAAAATTTTCTCGGCCGAGACCATCACCCCCAGGTCGATCACTTCGTAGTTATTGCAGCCCAGCACCACGCCGACGATGTTCTTGCCGATGTCGTGAACGTCCCCCTTTACCGTCGCCAGCAGCACCTTGCCGCGGGCCTTTTGCTCGGACAGGCCGGCCGACGCCTTCTCGGCTTCCATGAACGGCAACAGGTAGCCGACCGACTTCTTCATCACGCGGGCCGACTTCACCACCTGCGGCAAAAACATCTTGCCCGCCCCAAAGAGGTCGCCGACAACCTGCATGCCGGCCATCAGCGGCCCCTCGATAATCGCCAGACAGCGGTCATACTTTTGCCGTGCCTCCTCGGTATCTTGCTCGACATACTTATCGATGCCGCGAATCAGCGCGTGCTTGAGCCGCTCCTCGACCGTCGCCTCCCGCCACGAAAGATCCTCGGTCGCCGCCGCTTTGCCCTTCCCCTTGACCGACTCGGCCAGCTTGATGAGCCGGTCGGTCGCGTCCGGACGGCGATTGAGCAGCACATCCTCGACATGCTCAAGCAGCTCGCGCGGAATCTCCTCGTACACCGCCAGTTGCCCGGCATTGACGATCCCCATGTCCATGCCGGCGCGGATGGCGTGATACAGGAACGCCGAGTGCATCGCCTCGCGGACGAGGTCGTTTCCCCGGAAAGAAAAGCTGATGTTGCTGACGCCGCCGCTGATTTTGCAGCCGGGGCAAACCTGCTTGATGTGCCGTGTCGCCTCGATGAAGTTGATCGCGTAGGCGTTGTGCTCCTCCATGCCGGTGGCGACCGTGAGGATATTCGGATCGAAGATGATGTCTTCCGGCGGAAAGCCCACCTGTTCCGTCAGCAGCTTGTAAGCCCGGCTGCAGATGCGAACTTTCTCGGCGATTTCCACCGCCTGCCCTTGCTCGTCGAATGCCATCACCACGCACGCCGCGCCATAGCGCCGCACCAGCCGCGCTCGCCGCAGAAATTCCGCCTCGCCATCCTTGAGGCTGATCGAGTTGACGATCCCTTTGCCTTGAATGCACTTGAGCCCCGCTTCGATGACGCTCCATTTGGAGCTGTCGATCATGACGGGGACTTTTTGCACCTCCGGATCGCCAGCGATGAGCCGCAAAAAGCGGGTCATGGCCGCCTCGCCATCGAGCAGGGCGTCGTCCATGTTGACGTCGATCACGGTCGCGCCGCCGGCCACTTGCTGCCGGGCGACTTCCACCGCCTCTTCGTACTTGCCGTCCCGAATGAGCCGGGCAAAGGCCTTGCTGCCGGTGACATTCGTCCGCTCCCCCACCATGATGAAATTGCTGTCCGGCCGCTGCGTGAAGGGGAGCGTGCCGGAAAGACGCAACCAGGCGGGAGCTTCGGCTGGCTGATGTGGGCGATGGCGGCTAACCCGCTCGGCAATGGCCGCGATATGCTCCGGGGTTGTCCCGCAGCAGCCGCCGATGATGTTCAGCCAGCCGGCATCGGCCCACTGCCCCACTTGCTCAGCCATTTGCGCCGGTCCGAGATCGTATTGCCCCATTTCATTCGGCAAGCCGGCATTGGGATAGCTATGGATGCGGGTCGTCGAAACGCGGGCCAGTTCCTCGATTTGCGGCCGCATCGTTTCGGGACCGAGCGCGCAGTTCATCCCGACCGTCAAGAGCGGTACATTGGCAAGCGAGTTCCAAAACGCCTCGACCGATTGGCCGCTGACGAACGTCGCTCCCCCTGGCCCAAAAGTGCCACTGGCCATGATGGGCACGATCAGGCCGGTCTCTTCGGCCCGCCGCTGCATGGCGAAGAGGCAGGCTTTGAGGTTGAGCGTGTCGATAAACGTTTCCGGCAGCAGCAAATCGACGCCGGCATCGATCAGGGCGACGATCTGCTCGTAATACGACTCGACCATTTCGTCGAACGACGCCCCGCGCCAAGCGGGATCATCAACGCGGGTCGAAATAGCCATTTGCTTGGCGGTCGGGCCAATCGAGCCGGCGACGAACCGCGGTTTGTGCGGCGTCCGTTCGTTGAATTCGTCGGCGGCCCGGCGAGCGCAGGCAACGGCGGCAAAGTTGATCTCGCGGACCAGCTCGCGCGGCAGTTGGAATTCGTCCATGCCGACGAAACTGGCCCCGAAGGTGTTCGATTCAATGATGTCCGCCCCGGCCGCCAGATACTGCCGGTGGATTTCGGTAATCTTGTCGGGGTGGGTTAGGCACAGAATGTCGGAAAAGCGGACGAGGTCTTTATGATGTCCGGCAAACCGCTCGCCGCGAACTTGTTCTTCGGTCAGCTTGTACCGCTGAATCATCGTCCCCATCGCGCCGTCCAGGATCAAGATCCGGTCGGCGAGCAGCGATTCGAGTAGGTCGTACGACTTCGTGCGAGTGGGCATGGAAAACCGAGGCGAGAGGTTGCGAATACTTCAATATCCTAGACACCCCGAATTACCGCAATGAGCGATCCCGCCCTGGATGGCGTGCTAGCGGCGGTAAACTGGCGAAAATGTCAAAGAAAATCGACCACCATCTTTGTCCGAAAGTCGGTATATCTTCTCCAAAGCTCAAGATCGTTAAAACCGGTACCGATAACTGAGGTGCGGCATCGACCGCGCGCAGGGCTGCGCGCGAGCCGCTGGGAAAGGACGCCCGTCATGACCGCCACACTGCCCCTGGGACCAAGCCGAGCCAAGCCGCGCCGCGAGATGCCGGTGCTGTTTCACTTGCTCGACGTGAGCCAGCCAAAGGGGTATGCCGCGCCGCCGGAATGCGACCTGCCCCCGCCGGCAGCCAGCAGCTTGCCCGCCGAGTTTTCCGCTCCGCTCGAATTGCCGCCGCTGCCGCTGGAGGTTGCCTCACCCGTCGTCGCCCCGCCCATCGTCGGCAGCGAGTCCACTCCGTCCGCCGAAGTTCCTGCAGCCAACCCACCAGCGGCGACGGCGACAACGACCACGACACCCGAAAGCGAGGCGGTTTTGCTCCGCCAGCGGATGAAGGAGTGCGACCGCAAACGCCAGACGCCTGAAAGCGGCAACTGGTTCGCTAGTCACGGCAAATACATCGCGATTCTGTTTGTCTTGGGCCTCATCGGCACGGTTTACCTCGCCCGCACCCGCCGAACTCCCGCGCCCCCCGCCTCGCCACATGCCCATCCGGGAGCCGCCGCCGATCCCTCAAACATCGCCATTGAGATGCCCAAGGCCAAGTCGCAGCCGAACCAACCGGACAAGTCGATTGCCACCGCCACCGAGCCCCAGCCCGATCCGGAACAGCCGCGAACCGAATTGCAGCCCCCTTCGGCCGCGCCGGCCGTGGTCGCCGAAACGCCCGCCAAGCCGAGCGACGAAGGGCTCTTTCCCTGGAAAGATCGCGAAGAGGTGCGGGTAGCGACGCGGCCCGATCCACCCGCGCTCGCGCCTGGACCGGAATCGCCTGCCGCCGCCTCTCCCGCGCCAACCAACTATGGGCCAGCGCCCGCACCGAGCCTGGAGCCGCAATATCCGGTGACCGGCGGCCGGCAATTCGCTCCGCCGAGCACCTCGCAATATCAACCGGCATCGCCGCCGAGCACTTCGCCACCTCCGAGCGCGCCGCCGGTCTATGCTCCGGCTCGTCCGGGGGAGCCTGTTTATCCGACCACCAACTCCGCACGCGGGACTCGCTATGAGCGCACTGGATCAGGCCTTTATTAAGGCTTATGCCAAGGACATTCCGGCAGTTCCGGCGAGCTCGCGGGTGGCCGCGGAATCGCCGGTTGTGGCCACTCCGGCAGCGGGCGGCGTCGCCGTCGCGCGGGTTCGTGCGGCGCGGCCCGCGTCGGCCGAAACCAACGTGATCGACCGCATGTATCACGATGGCTCGCTCTATCGGACCGACCTGCCGGTGGCCAGCGCCCCGCGGCGATCGAGCGCGGCCGCGCCCCATTTTGCCCTACCGCCACGCACCTCTCCGCACCGCGGAGTTCGTCGGTCGCTACTCAAGCTGCTCGAACAGACTCCGGCCGAACCCACCGCGGCACCAAAGCCAGTCGCCACCCCGCGCCCGCCTCGTCCAGCCACCGCGCGGCAAGAGTTGCCTCCGGAATCGATCGTCGAGCCGGCCCATCGTGCCGAGCCGGAGCCCGCGCCGGCGACTTCGCTGCCCGCGCCGGTGCCGTTGCCCGCGCCAATTGCCCCCCGTCAGCCGCAAGTCGCGCCGCTCAACCTGGCCGAACAATTTGGGCCCGGAATCGCGGTGCATGGAGAATGGTCGGGGTCCGACGTGCTCGCTCCTCCGGCTGCGATGGTGCGGCTTGCCGAGCCGGCCGAGATTCACCTGGTCGAATCGCCGCCGATGGTGGAATTGCGGCTGGATGCCTGGTCGCACGCGATTCCGCCGGCGCACAAGCCGAAGACGCCGGAGGTCGCGGAAAGCAATTCCGCGAGCGTGATCGCTCCGCCCCCCTCGGCCGAACCGAAATATCGCCACGACGAACCGCACGCCGCTTCGCATCGGCGTCCGCACGCGAAGTTTGCTCCTCCCGCGATGCCGGCCGCCGACATCGCCAGCAGTGCCGCGCCGGTCATTCCTGCGAGCACCACGACGGTTGCCGAACGTGTCGAAGCCACATTTGTCCAGCTCGAAGAGCAGCTAGCAGCGACCGAGGCGGCGAGCGCGCCGGCCGCGATTCCGGCCGCGCTGAGCTTCGCGGAAGTCGAGTCCTCGCCGGCCGACGACAATCTGGCTCAAGCGGCCAGCCTGGCCGCCGAGCTCCCCGCCGCCAAGGCATCGCCAGCGCCGAAAACGTGCGTGCCCGTGTGGGAAGTGGATCGCTTTCAGTGGCCGGTCACGGTCGAGCGGCTGCTCGCCGATCAGGATGGCTACTTCGCCCAGGCCGGCGGCAAATTGCTGGCGGCGGTTCGCGATGGTCTCAAGGCCATCGCCATCACCGGCAGCCGGCGGGGGGAGGGGCGGACGACGCTCGCTCTCTGCCTCGCCAAAGCCGCCGCGCGGGCCGGCATTCAGGTGGCGGTCGTCGATGCCGACTTCGCCCGCCCGCAGCTCGCGGCCAAGATTGGCCTCGACGTGGCGCACGGCTGGCAAGACGCGGCCCAAGGAAAAATTCCACTCAGCGAAGCGGCCGTCAAGTCGCTGGCGGACAACATCACGATCCTGCCGCTGGAAGTTTCCGCCGCCGGAGCGAAGCTCTCGCTGGATGATCCCCGCGTTTCGGCCACGCTGCGGGCCGCGGTCGCGACGTTTGAACTGGTGATTCTCGATCTGGGTCCGCTGGGCACCGGCGAGGTCGAGATGTTTCCGGCTGGCGAAGCCTGCCCGCTCGACGCGGCGATCGTCGTCCGCGACCTGCGCTATGCCACGCTGGCCGAAAGCCAGGCCATTGGCGAGCGGCTGTATGCGGCCGGAATCGAGGCAGTGGGAATCGCCGAGAATTTCGTGACGGATGAAGCCGTTGTGGCGTGAGTCGAGTGAGTAGCGAGTGGTGGGGCAGCGACCTTCCATCACTCACCAGCCACCACTCACCCTGCAGCCGGCTCGACCCTGCAAACCCGGACCCCACTCCCCACCATGTATCAAACCTACTGGCAACTCGAAGCCCGCCCCTTCGACCACTCGGCCGACGCGCGGTTCTACTATCCGGGGCCGTCCCAGCAGGCCGCGTTGCTGAAGCTGCGGTACGTCGTGCAGAACCGCCGCGGAGCCGCCGTGCTCGCCGGCGAAAGCGGCCTCGGCAAAACGCTGGTCGCCCAGCAGCTTTTGCGGCAGCTCGACGACACCTTCAAGCCTCGCGCGCACGTGGTCTTTCCGCAAATGCCCGCCGCGCAGCTGCTGACGTACCTCGCGCACCAACTGACGGGGGTCGCCGCCGTGGGGGCGAGCATCGACGACAGCCTTCGCCGAATCGAAGCTCACTTGCTCGAACACGCCAAGGCGGGCCGACATGCCGTCGTCATCATCGACGAGGCGCACCTCTTGCGCGAATCGCGAGCGCTCGAAACGATCCGCCTCTTGCTCAACTTCGAGCATCAGGCCCAACCCCTGGCGACCTTCCTGCTGGTGGGACAAACGAGCCTCGCCCTCGATGTGCAGCGGATTCCGCAGCTCGACGAGCGGCTGGCGGTGAAATGCCTGCTGGCGCGGCTCACGCTCGACGAAACGCACAGCTATATCCAGCATCGACTGGCGGCCGCGGGGTCGCTGCGCCCGATCTTCGACGACCGGGCGATCCAAGCGATTTTCGACCTCTCCCACGGCGTACCGCGGCGCATCAATCGCCTCTGCGACCTGGCGCTTTTGGTCGGCTTTGGCGAAGAACTGCGGACCATTTCGGCCAGCCAAATCGAAGCCATCTACGAAGAACTGACTTGCCCGGCGGCGGCGGCTTAGGCAAGTCTGGCCTTTAACGGCTCTATTTTCGGCAGAATGATGCCATTTAAATGCGGTAAGACAATTGAAATATAGCCATTTGATGCTATATTTCAGACATGATTCGGTCCAAATCCATTACCGGGCCTGCACTTACAAAGCTGGAGCTGCGGCGGCGCAAGCTGGGCGTCAGCCGGCCGGTGCTGGCGAAATTGGCAGGTGTTTCGCTGCGCAATCTCAATCGCATCCTTCGCGGCGAGGAACTCAATCCTCGCTTGGCGACTGTTCATGCCATCGCCCAGGCGCTCGGGGTTTGTGTTGGCGTGGGCGAGGGCGCGGGAATCACCGAAACGAGGACTGCCGACGCCATGCGTCGCGACCGGGCGACCGCCAAGGCTCGCCGCCTCGCGGGCATGGTGCAGGGGACGATGGGGCTGGAAGCGCAGGCCGTCGATCAAGCCGCCTTCGACAGCCTGGTCGAACGGAACATCCACCAACTACTCGCCGGCCCCAATCGCCGGCTGTGGGAAGACTGATGCCGCTCTGGCAGCCGATTCCCGGCGAAACTCCGATCGACGCTGTTTCGGGGCTCCGAATTCGGGGCATCACCACGCGCCGCGAGCTGAGCGAATTCGAGGCGGCGAACATCGCCCACGCGACGCTCAAGTATCTCGCCGCCCCACCCAGTCGGCGCACCGCGAGATTTACCGTCGGGTGGTGCCATGAGCTGCACGCAGAGATGTTTGGCCAAGTTTGGGAATGGGCGGGGGTGCCGCGCTCGCGCGACGGCTATTCCGTCGGAGTTCCGTTTCATTTGATTCAGCCGAGGCTATTCGATCTGTTGCAAGACCTGGAGAGCTGGACCGGATTCGGCATGGAGCTGGTCGAGCAGGCGACTCGCCTCCACCACCGGGCCGTGCAGATTCATCCTTTCCAAAATGGTAACGGGCGCTGGTCGCGAATGCTCGCCAATGTCTGGCTGAAGCTGAATCGAGCGCCGCTGATTTACTGGCCGGAGCGGACGATCGAAGACGCCAGCGAAATCCGCGCACAGTACATCGCCGCCATTCAAACCGCCGACAAGGGCGATTACGATTCGCTCCTCGCTTTGCACCGGGAATATCAGGAAGAGGCATAGTCAGTGCAGCGTGTAGATGAACGGCGCGAAGCCGGTGCCGGAGAGCACGATCAAAACGCCAAACAGCAGGAGCACAAAGAGCAACGGCAAGAGCCACCACTTCTTGTTGTGGCGCAGGAAGAGCCAGAACTCGGCGAGAAGTCCCGGCGCGGGCTCTTGCGCCGCGCGGCCAAATTCGTCGTTCTCCGGTGGTGAATTCATGGCGAGCTAAAACTGCCCGAAGTAGCTTCTGGGATCACTCGATCGGGGCTTGGGTCGCCAGTAGCTTTGCTGAGCGGGCCGCCACCGCCGTTCGAGCGGATCGCCCCCAAACAGCCGGCGTGCCAGCCCCAGCGGCGTGACCAGCAGATAGTAGATGAGCACCAGCAGCGCCAGCGAAACGAGCCCAGCGAGAGGAAACGTGGCAATCATGGCGGCGGTGTAAAGCGGAGCCAGCCAGCGCGGTCGCAAGCCGACAATGACGACAATCGCGACCGCCAGCGTGACGCAAGCCAGCGCTAGCGCTGCCGAATCACCGCGCCACGCGAATGTTCCCGCACCGGCGGCGCAAACCCCAGCCAGTGCCGCGCTAAACTGGCGCAGGTGGCGGATCGTCGGTGGTCGCGTGGCATCAGACCATCGCATGAGCGGCCTCCTGCCCGGCGTCGGCAGCCGGATGGCTATCGCGCGGGGCTCGCTTCTCGATCAGGCAATCTTCCAAGACAAGCAGATCGATGCCGGTCGCCTGAAAGCAACGCCACGCATCCTCGGGCGTGCAAACAATCGGCTCATCCTTGCGGTTGAAGCTGGTGTTCACGAGCACCGGGCAACCGGTGTGCCGATGGAATGCCGAGAGGAGCGCGTGAAAATCGGGAAAGCGCTCGCGAGCGACCGTTTGCACTCGGGCGCTGTAATCGACATGCGTCACCGCCGGCAACGTGCTCCGCACGACCGCCGCTCGCCGCGCGAGGTCCGGATCGCTCGCCAGGAGCTCGCGCTCGCGCGGCGAAAGCTCAATCCGCTGGGCCGTGTGGAGCGGCGCGGTGAGCAGCATGTAGGGACTTTCTTGCCCGCGCGGCAAGTCAAACCATTCCTGGACGTGCTCCGTTAGCACCGCCGGCGCGAATGGCCGAAACCCCTCGCGGAGCTTGATTTTCTGATTGAGCAGGGATTGCATCTCCGGCCGGCGGGCGTCGGCCAAGATGCTACGACTGCCGAGGGCGCGCGGGCCGAATTCCATCCGGCCGCGAAACCAGCCGACGACTTTGCCCGTGGCGAGTTGCTCGGCCACTTCGCGAAATAGCTGCTCCCGCGACGAAATTCGGCGGTAGGAAATTCCTTGCCGGTCCAAAAACTCCGCGACTTGCTCCGCGGAAAACTCCGGCCCCAGCAAGCTCCCTTGCTGCGTATCGCAGGGTGAGCTCTGCCGACCTTCTTTGTTGCCAGAAGGGTGGGGACAGCCCACCCTACCATCGCAGTCCACCCTACCGCCGCCGCACAGCTGATGCCACACAAAGAGCGCGGCGCCGAGCGCGCCACCAGCATCCCCCGCGGCGGGCTGAATCCAAATCCGCTCGAATGGGCCCTCGCGCAAAATCCGCCCATTCGCCACGCAGTTGAGCGCGACCCCGCCGGCCATCGCCAGGTTGGGAAGGCCAGTTCGGCGGTGCAGTTCGCGAGCCATTCGTAGCACGATCTCTTCCGTCACCGCCTGAATGCTTGCCGCCAGGTCCATGTGTCGCTGCTCGATGCGCTCTGCGGGCTTGCGCGGCGGTCCGTCGAAGAGGCGATCAAATCGCCGGCTAGTCATCCTCGCGGCACGGCAATAGTCGAAACAGTCGAGATTCAGGCGAAAACTGCCGTCCGGTTTCAGGTCCACGAGGTGCCGCAGAATCAGCTCGCGAAACTCCGGCCGGCCATAGGGTGCGAGGCCCATCAGCTTGTATTCGCCGTCGTTCACCGCGAATCCGCAGTATGTCGTGAACGCCGAGTAAAGCAGCCCCAGCGAATGCGGAAAGGTCAGGTGGTCGGTCAGTTCCAGGCGATTTCCCCGGCCGATGCCGAGCGTCGTGGTGCTCCATTCGCCCACGCCGTCAATCGTCAAAATGGCCGCTTCGCCGAAGGGGCTGGGAAAAAACGCGCTCGCCGCGTGGCTTTCGTGATGATCGAGAAACACCACCGGCGCTCGTCGCGGCCGGCCCAAATGCTCGTTGATCGCCGGCCGCAGATGCAGCTTCTCGCGCAGCCAGACCGGCAGCGTGCGGCAAAAGTTGGCCAGTCCCCACGGTGCGGTCGCCAGCATCGTCTCCAGCAGCCGGTCGAACTTGAGCAGCGGCTTGTCGTAGAAGGCGACGTAGTCGAGCTCATCGGCCCGCAATTCGGCGGCGGAAAGGCAATAGGCAATGGCCCGCGCGGGAAACGAGGCGTCGTGCTTTTGCCGGCTGAAGCGCTCTTCCTGGGCGGCGGCGACGATGCGGCCATCCTGCACCAGCGCCGCCGCGCTGTCGTGGTAGTATGCCGAAATGCCGAGGATGGTGGTCACGGTCGCTCTTTCGTCGCCTTGCCGCGAGCCCAATTTTGCTCGGCCTGCAGAAAGGTCCGACCACGCTCGAAATAGGCCGCGTCGAGGCTCGTTAAGTGCTGCTCGAAAGCCACCTCGCGTGCCGCTTCCCAATCGGCGACGGGCCGCGCGACTTTCATCCCGGCCAACTGTTCGACCAGGGCGGTCGCCAAAATCTGATGCCCCGCGATCGACGGATGGACATGATCGACCAGCCATTGATTGTCGGCAAAACCCGACCGACTGCGAGCCGCCAGCAGCGCGTCGGCATCCAGCAGCGGAGTGCCGGTCGCGGTGGCCACGAGGCGCAGCTTCTCGCCCAGCGGCGCCGTCATCCGCAGCGGGCAAACATCGAGTTCCCGGGCCTTGAGCCACGCGGCGCGAGCCTCCTCGAATTGCCCCAACTCCTTGAGGCAAGTCCCAATTTCGTAGTGAACCAAGGCAAATTCACCGTCGATTTCCGCCGCCTGCCGAAACAGGGCCAGGGCCGCCGGCAAATCTCGCGCGATGGTCTCGCTCGCCTGCGTTCGCAGGCTGTCGAACCGCTCCAGTTCGGCCGGCGAAAGACCCGCCCGATGCTCGGATTTGAACGGCGGCCACTCCAAATTCGTCACCGGACTGACGAAGAGCAGCGGCACCTTGGCACTCTCGGCCATCGCGACCATGCGGCGCAGCGTCGTCTCAAAGTGCGTCGTCACATCGCGCTGCCAATCGGCATCGCGGTGGTATTGGGCAATGCCTCCCCGCCAATCGAGCATCGCGTCGGTCTCGTCGGCCAGTACGGGCCGCCCGGCCGGCGACGCTTCGCTCCCGCCGCCAGACAGCCTTAGCACCGCCCCCCGTAGCAGCGAATAGGTTCGCAGCCGCGCCACTTGCCGGTGGGGCAAGGCGAGCGCGGCGGGGGCGTGCTTGATGTCCTCATAGGTGCGATCTTCGAGGAACTCGTTGTTCCCCTCGTAGAAAATGACGAGGTCCGGCTCGTAGCGGAGCACTTCCTCGAGAATCGGCGCGAGGCGATAGCTGGCATACGAAATGCCGCCGCAGTTGACCACCTCCCACTTTTGCGAAGGATCGGCCGCGGCGAGCGCCAGTTCGAGCCAGGTGGTAAACGAGGTCTCAATCGACCAGGGTCGCCCCTGCACGGTCGAACCGCCCAGCACAAAGATACGAAATTCGTTCGGGGCCTTCGTCGCGTTGAACGACTCCGGCCGAAAGTGCGATTGCCTTGACTTCGGAATCTCCCTCCGCCCCGTTTCCGGATTGAGCACGAACAGGGGATGCACCGCGCTGAACCCAACGAACGGGTCGTCGAAATCGGTCGGCCGGCCCAAGTCGAGCGCCCGCAGCACCACTTCGGTCACAATCAGCGGCGACAGGCCCAGCAGCACCGCCGCCAGCCGAAACAGCAGGGCTTTCCAGAGCTGGCGGCGTTTCTGGGGCGTGGCACCCGTCGCGGCATTGGGTGCTTGGTCGAATGAGGAGCGGCGCTGCGACATGGACGACTGCCTGCGGGAAATGTATCGCAAGTCCAAATAGGACAACAGGTTGCGTCGTTCTCGCCCAGGCAGGCGACCAACGAAAACTGCCATACTCGCCCGGCCCGTAACTCGATAAACTTCGCAGCCGTTGTGCCCGCGACGGACCGCGACGAGCCTGTTGGTCGAATCGCGTCGGGGAATACGACTGGCCCGCTGGTACGAATTGTATCGCGCTGGCATTGCCATTTCGACGTAAGTCAAAGTCTTGAAACGGAATTTGGGGCTTTTAGAATGAATGCTGCGGCTCCAGATTCCGCCTCTTCGCAAAGGGTTTCCCCATGCGTGCGGCGGTGATGGGTTTCGTGGGGGCATTGCTCCTGTTGGCGGTTTGGGCGGTAGGCTTTCCAGAGGCGAGCGCCCAGCGACCCGCGGGACAGGCGCACGCCGGCTCGGCCGAGCTGATTACTCTCAGCTTCGACGCGGGCGAAGGTCGCCAGCAACTGACGGTCGTCGATCCGCGAACCCGTGTCCTGGCGGTGTATCATGTGGATCGAGCGACCGGCGCGCTGGCCCTGAAAAGCGTGCGCAATGTTCATTGGGATTTGCAAATCGAGGATTACAATTCGGCGAATCCCACCCCGCGCGAGATTCGCCTCCTGACCGATTCACGTTGACCGGCTTCGCGCCGGCACGCGCCCCGGCGCGACAAGGGAGCCTTCATGGCCGGCAAGTTCATCGATCTCTCCGAAGCCGCCAAAATGGTCGGGGTCACCCCCGAGCAACTCGTCGAGATGCGCTCCAAAGGCGATATCTTCGGATATCGCGACGGCGCCAGTTGGAAGTTCAAGCTCGAAGAGGTGCAGCGCGTCGTTAGCGAGCGCGGGGTCGGCAGCGGCACCGGCTCGGGCATCCTCAACGCCGGCGAAGAAGAATTCGACAACCTCCTCAGCGGGCTATCCTCCAAGGTGCTCGCCGACAAAGCCCAGGAAGAGGCCGAGTCGATTCTCGTCAGCGAGGAAGCGCTCGGCGTCTCTTCGGGCGGGCCAAGCACCATCATCGGCAAAGGCAAAAAGGCCGCCGGCCCCGCCGAAGACAGCGATATCAAGCTCGCCGACGAAGGGGGGAGCAGCAAAGTCTCCACCGGCAGCGACAAACTGCTCGAAGCCCCCGGCAGCAAGCTCAATCTGGGTGCCGATCCGTCGGACGTTCTCGGCGGGTCCGATCTGAAGATCGCCACCGGCAGCGGCACCGGTGAAATGCCCGCCGTCAAAGCCAAGGGGGGCTCGACGGGGGACGGCCTCGATCTCGGCGAGGGGCTCAGCCTCCATGCCGACGACGACCTGGAGCTCGGCAGCGACGACGCCCTCGACGGCGAAATCGCGCTCGACAAGCCCGGCTCCGGCACCCGCCCCGGCGGTCCCGGCGGCAGCGGCATCGGCAGCGACATCACCCTCGGTGCCGGCGATAGCGGCATCAACCTCGCCCCCACCGACAGCGGCCTCTCGCTCGACGAAGAGCCGCTCGACCTCGGCGGCTCGCAGGTCGAATCGCTCGAGCTTCCCGAGGACGACGAAGTCATCTCGCTCGAATCCGAATCGGCCGATCCCGACCAGGCGACGCAGCTCAAGGCCGACAACGATTTCATGCTCTCTCCCGGCGATAGCCTCGGCGAGGATGAATCGGACAGCGGCTCGCAGGTCATCGCGCTCGAAGATTCCGAAGGTTTCGACCAGGACGCCGCCACCATGCTCCGCTCGGAGCCCGGCGGCGCGCTCGCGCCCGACGCCTTCCAGCCCATGCCCGGCAGCGACGCCAGCCTGCCCGGCATGGGTGGCGGTGTCGGCCCCGCCCAACCGGTGTACGTGCAAATCCCGGTGGTCGAGGCCCCGTATTCGATCTGGAACGTGCTCAGTCTCATGCTCATCACGGTCATGCTCATGCTCACCGGCATGCTGATGGTCGATGTCATGCTCAATATGTGGTCGTTCAGTGGCACGTCGAGCGTTTCGACCGGCCTGATGGACACCTTTATCAAGACGTTTGGTTTGGAAGGGTAATGCCGCCACGCGCGGCCACCCGGATTCGAAGGGAGTCGAATCATGGTTCGCAATATCGGCCCGGCCTCGTTGGCGGCTGGGTGCCAAGTCCCTCGCTCGCGTGGGCGTGCTTTTTTCACATCGCTTGGCCGGCCGGCCAAGCTGGTCTTGCTGGCCACCCTGCTGATCGCTTCCGGTTGCGCCGGCGGCAGCCAATTGCAGCGCTGCCAGGCCGATAAGGATCAGCTCCTGGCCGCGATTCGCGACCAGCGCGATTCCAACCGCACCCTCCGCGAGCAAGTCGCCTCGCTCGAAAAGCGGCTCGATCAATCCGAGAAAGAGCTCGCCTCCCTCGGCCGCGCCGACACACGTGTTTCGAGTCGCCCCCCCGTCGAGAAAGCGCCCCTCCCCTGGCGCGCCCCCGACAAGCCTTCCAAATAGGCCCCTCGCGACCCTGCCAGCAGCCCGCGTTCGCTACCGCCTGTTTATTGCCCGCAGCCAAAACGCGCGCCCAAAGCTCTCGCTGCAACTGCTTGGTTCACAACCACTTGCGCCGAATCTCGTCCGCTTATTTCCGCCCCGCTTACTATAGTTACAAGGGTTTTTATAAGCGGGAAGGTTGGCCGTTCGTCGCGCCACCGAATCGTTCACTTCCATCCCCCTTCAATAGCCGGGAGCAAGCTTGCGCCCGGTTCTTGCCCCCTAAATTTCCAGAAAAGATTAACTGCACGATCATGCCAACATATACTGCATTTTAGTCCATATACTAAACGCATTGGACCCCCAGAAGGTTCCAGCAAAATCGCCCGCCGCGCCATTTTCCGGCAAATTCCCTCATCCATGCTCTCCCTGTCCGCGCTACTGCGCGAAATCGGTCCAAGAAAACTCTTCGCCGCACCCCCTGGTTGGGCTAAACTAAATCGGTCCTCGTGACAGCCGTTGTCATCCTGCCCTTGGCCGTGCCGCGCGCCTGCCGATCATGCCCGACCAATTCGACCCCTACTACAAGTGGCTCGGCATCCCACCCGAGGAGCAGCCGCCGAATCACTATCGGCTCTTGGGGGTGCGGGTTTTGGAGGATGATTTGGAGGTGATCGAGGGGGCGGCGAATCGGCAAATGAGCCACATTCGCGATTACCTTGAAGGTTCGCAGGCTGAAACGGCCCAGCGAATTCTGAATGAAATCGGCCGCGCCTGGGGGAGCCTCATCCATCCCAAGCTGAAAGCCGCCTACGACGCCAATCTGCGCAAAAAGCTCGCCGCGGCCGCCGCTCCCCCGAAAACCCCCGCCCAGCCGACCTGGCCCGAAGGGAAGGCTCCGCAGACCGCCGCCGACTTTGCGCAGTGCCTCGCCATCGTCGGTTTACTCTCGGCCGAGGAAGTGGCGGCGTTTATCGAGGCGCTTCCGCCCAATGCGCGCCCGGCCGATGCCAAGGGGCTCGCCACCGAGCTCGTCAAAGCCGGCAAGCTGACGCGCTATCAAGCGGGCAGCCTGCTGCAGGGCAAGCTGAAGTTCTTGCTGTTCGGCGAGTACGTCATTCTCGACAAGATCGGCCAAGGAGGAATGGGGCACGTCCTCAAGGCCGAGCATCGCCGGATGAAGCGGACCGTGGCCCTGAAGGTGATGTCCGGGGCGTCGATGAAGGATGTCGAGGCGGTCCGCCGCTTCCAGCGCGAGGTGCAGGCCGCCGCCCGGCTCATTCATCCGAACATCGTCACCGCCTTCGACGCCAGCGAGGCGGAAGGGGTGCATTTTCTCGTCATGGAGTTCGTCGATGGCAAGGATCTCTTCTCGGTGCTCAAAGAGAAGAAGCAAATTCCGGTCGAGCAGGTGGTCGATTTCACGCTGCAAACCGCCCGCGGGCTGGCCTTTGCCCACGAAAGCGGCATCATTCATCGCGACATCAAACCCGCCAACCTGCTGCTCGACAAGCGCGGGACCGTGAAAATTCTCGACATGGGGCTCGCCCGCCTCGATGCCGGCGATGGCGAACTGACGCAGTCCGGCCAGGTGATGGGGACCATCGATTACATGGCCCCCGAACAGGCCCTGGAAACCAAGAACGCCGACGCCCGCTCCGATATTTACAGTCTCGGCTGCACCCTGTATCGGCTGTTGACGAACGAGCTGATCTACGACGGCGACACGCTCATCAGCAAGCTGATTGCCCATCGCGACGCCCCCATTCCCGATCTGCGGAAGAAGCGGCCCGATGTGCCAGCCGAGCTGCCAGGCATCTTCCAAAGGATGGTCGCCAAGCTGCCCGAAAATCGCTACCAATCGATGCCCGAAGTGATTGCCGCGCTCGAAGCGCTGCGCGGCGGAGCTTCGGCCATCGCCAACGCCTCGGCGATCGGCGGCATGTCGGGCATCGGCCGCGGTTCGAGCATCGGCATCGGCAGCTCGTCGATTCACGACCGGGGCTCCGATCCGGCGGCAAATCCGAACCTCAGCCACTTTTTCGCCGGATTGCAGGGGCATTCGTCGAAAGTCAGCGGACCTTCGCCGGCCGCCGCGCAGCCGCGAGCATCCGGCTCGGGAGCGAACCTCGCGAACAACCTGGCGGCAGCGGGGGGCGGCGCGCCCGCCATGCTGCTCGACGAAACTTCCGATAGCCTCCCCGCCGACGATCTCTTGCCGCGGCCATCGTATGCCGCCCCGCCCCTCGCTTCGCACAACGCGCCAGCACCAGCCGCGGCCGCCACTCCCCCGCCGAAACCCAAAAAGAAGGCCCCCCAAGGTGGCCGGCTCATCCTCATCGGCTCGTCGGTGATCGGTCTCGTCGCCCTCTTCGGCATCGTGGCGATCATCGCCTTCATGGCCGGCAGCAGCCCGCCGAAAAGGACCGGCAAAAAGAAAACGACCACGCCTGCCACGGTTCAGCCCAGCACGCCAGGTCAGCCGGCTACTCCCCTTCGGCCGGTTACGCCACCGCAGCCCGCGCAGCCCGATATGGCCCTCGATTTCGACGGCCAGGCGAGCTATGTCGAGGTGCCTGGCTGGACCTACGACGGCACCCACTCGCTGACGGTCGAGGCGTGGGTCTTCTGCCGCCAAACCGGGGAAAGCGCCATCCTGAGCAACGCCGAGAATAGCGGCCTGGCGCTGCGGTTTTTGCCCGAAGGAAACCTGCTGGGGTTCCATGTCCATTCCGGCGGCGCGGTTGTCCGGGTCCGCTCCGATGCCGCGCTCCCGCTGCTTACCTGGGTTCACGTGGCCGGCGTGATCGAGGGGCAGCAAGTGCGGCTCTATGTCGGCGGCGTCAAGCAAGGCGAAGTGCAGCAGCTGAGCGCCCCCATTGATGTTTCGAGCCAGTCCTTGCTGATCGGCGCGAATCCGGATGCCGCCAATCAGCCGACCCGATTTTTCGACGGGATGATCGATGAGGTGCGGATCTCCAAAATAGTGCGATACACTAGCGACTTCCGTCCGCGGCGGCGTTTCCCCCCCGATGCCGCCGCCGAAGTGCTGTTGCATCTGGATGACGGCCAGGGGAGCGTCTCCAAGGATTCCACCCTGCACAAGCGCGAGGCCCAGATTCACGGCGCAACTTGGCTCAAGGCGAATCTGGAGCCCTAGCGGGGGAAGGCGACGAATTCGCGCCTGCCTGTTCGCGGCAATTTACCATCACATTCACTACCCGCTCCCGTGCCTCTCACCCGCGACCAATTCGCGAAATCGGTTGTCTCGTCGGGATTGCTCTCGGCCGAGGACCTGCAGACCTTTTGGAAAAGCCTGCCCGCCGACGCGCGTCCGGCCGACGGCGACACCTTCGCCCGCCGGTTGGTCGCGGCCGAAAAGCTCACCGAATTCCAAGTGGGAGAGCTGCTCGCGGGCCGCGCGACCGGGCTGGTCGTCGAGCCGTACGTGCTGCTCAATCGCATCGGTGCCGGCGGCATGGGGCAGGTGTTTCTGGCCCGGCACAAGCACATGGATCGGCTTGTCGCGATCAAGCTCTTGCCGCCGGCGATGAACGACGACGAAGCCGCGGTGAAGCGGTTCCAGCGCGAGGTGAAGGCCGCCGCCAAGCTGACCCACCCCAATGTCGTGGCCGCTTTCGATGCCGGCCGTCAGCATGGCCGCTCGTTCTTGGTGATGGAATACGTCGCCGGCAGCGACCTGGCGACGATCGTCCGTGATCGCGGCCCGCTCCCCCCGAACTGGCCGTCGAATATGTCTTGCAAGCCGCCCGCGGCCTGGCCTATGCCCACGGCCGGGGCATCATCCACCGCGACATCAAGCCGGGCAATTTGCTGGTCGATGAGGAAGGGATCGTCAAAATCCTCGACATGGGTCTGGCCCGCATCGATCTCGGCGGTGCCGAAGGGGAGCTAACCAACTCCGGCCAGGTGATGGGGACCGTCGATTACATGGCCCCCGAGCAGGCCCTCGACACCAAGAGTGCCGACGCCCGCGCCGATATCTACTCCCTGGGCTGCACGCTCTATCGCCTGATCACCGGCCAACCGCTGTACGACGGCGACACGATGCTGAAAAAGCTGCTCGCCCACCGCGAGTCGCCGATTCCATCGCTCGTGGGGCAGGCGTCTCGCCTGCCGAGTTTGTCGTTTCCACTCGTTCAACTCGACGTCATTTTCCAAAAAATGGTCGCCAAGCAGCCGGAGGACCGCTACCAGTCGATGACCGAAGTGGTCGCTGCCCTGGAATCGCTCTCGAAGGAATCCGGTGCCCCCCCTCACCCACTCTCCCCCTCTCCCACTCCTTCCGCTCCCGACCCCCAACTTGGCAGCTTTCTGGCGGGCCTTTCCTCGAAGTCCAAAAGCTCCACCGCTGGTCCCCCCACGCAAACGATCCAGCCCGCCCGCTCGCACACCACTGGCTTTGAGGAAACCATCGACCGGATCGAACCGAGCGAGAACACGGCGAACAAGATTGCCTCGCTCATCACCGGGCCGCAACCCACCGCCGCCGCCTCGCTTAGCGGCAACCCGCGGGAGAGCGCGCCTGCCTCCCAACCGACCCCTAAGCAGAAACGCCAACCCAACCCCAAGCTCATCCTCTACGGTTCCATCGCTGGCGGCGTGCTCTCGCTGCTCGGCATCCCGCTCGTGCTGTATTTCGCCCTCAGCGGCGGCGATCCAAAGCCTGCGAAACTGAGACCCGCTGGGGCAACCGCCGGAGCGCCTGCCCCGCTGGTTGGGTCCCGCTTTCTGCACGATCCCGCGTTTCCGCGGTGGCTGAAATAGGTCCAGGCGCTCCCCGCTGCGCAGCAGCTCGAACGGGTCCGCCAGAAGCTGCAGGAACTCAATCCCAGGTTTAACGGGGTGCTGACCGGGATGGTCTCCGATCCGTCACCGAAGATCGAAAACGGTGTGGTGACCGAACTCGGACTGAACCCCGACGGCGTCACCGATCTTTCGCCGCTGCGGGCGCTGGTCGGACTGAAGAAGTTGAGTTGCCGCGGAACTGCGGGCAAAGGGACGCTGACCGATCTTTCGCCGCTGGCGGGGCTGAAATTGGTCGAATTCGATTGCATCTATACGCCGTTGACCGACCTCGCGCCGCTGGCCGGCATGCCGCTGACCTATTTGAACGCCAGCGCTACGGTGCCCGACCTGAAGTTCCTGAAAGGGATGCCGCTGAAGGTGCTGTATCTGCCCGACGCGCTCGATCCCGACTTGTCGCCGCTGGCTGGCATGCGGCTGGAAAGGTTCCAGTGCTACAACACGCGCGTCACCGATCTGACGGTGCTGGCCGGCATGCCCTTGGTGGAAGTGAACTGCGCCAACACCCCGGTGGCGGACCTGTCGCCGCTGGCCTCGTGCAAGAGCCTGAAGACAGTCGATGCCTCGAAGACGAACGTCACCGCCGCGACCGTCGCCGCCCTGAAACGCGCGCTGCCTGATTGCGACATCAAGTGGAGCGGCGGCGGTGCTGCTTCGTCAGATCTCGCAGCCTCTCCCGGCGGTTACGCCCTCGAATTCGACGGAGTTGACGACTATGTCCAACTGCCGAAATTTGCCGACCAGAAACCATTCACGGTCGAAGCGATTTGTACGCCCAGTCGGCATGTTCACTCGCAGGTCGTATCCAGCCATGGTTTCTATCTTTCCATGGGGTCCAAGCAACCAGTCTGGACCCTGACAGGCAGAGTTTCGAATAACCAATTTGTCCACATTGCTTGTCCGCAGGAAATCAAGATTGGCCAGCGGGTCACCTTGGCGGGAGTCCATGACGGCCAAAACCTGCGGTTGTTCGTGAATGGAAAATTGATCGGCGAGCAGCGGAGTGATGCACCCCAGATGCCGGACAGGATCGGAGCTGTCGCTGGCATGTTACGCGAGTTTTTCCCTGGCACCATCGAGTCCGTGCGTATTTCCCGCGGAGCGCGATACAAGAACGATTATTCGATCGCCGAGCCCTGGCAATCCGACGATTCGACGCTGGCCCTCTACCACTTCGACGAAGGCTCAGGCGACCAGCTGCTCGACAGCTCCCCCAATAAACACCACGGCAAGATCGTCGGGGCCAAGTGGGTTCCCGGCATCGCCGGTGAGCCAGCTTCCAATCCGCCTTCCGCAAACCCCACTCAGCAGTCACCCAGCTTCGCGCTCGATTTCGACGGCAAGTCGCGAGTGGATATCCCCTCGCTGTCGTTTGAGAGCAATGCGCCGCTAACTTGGGAGGCTACCGTTCTGTGCGGCGAGAGGAACGATGGGACAGCTGTACTCGTGCTGAAAAGCCAGAATGGATATGCAAAGCTCCAGCTCAACGAGACGCATTTTCTTGTGTACGGGCCCGGCCTGAGCGGTTACGAAGCACGAGGCCCTGCACCTGAACCGGGCCGTCTGTACCGGGTTGCGGGCGTTTGGGACGGCACGAGGCTGCGCCTTTTTGTCGATGGCAAGGAAGCTAAGGATTTGCGCGCAAGTTCGGCCAGCATAGGTGCACCATCGGCGATCTTGGGTCATTGGGGACGCTCGTCCGCGAGCGAAGGTTTTCGAGGACAGCTCGATGAAGTCCGCATCTCAAATGTAGCCCGTTACACTGCCGATTACGTTCCTGAAGACCGGCTCTCGAGCGACGAGCACACCCTCGCCCTCTACCATTTTGACGAAGGCGCCGGCGACCAGCTTCTCGATAGCTCGCCGAACAAGCACCACGGGAAGATCACCGGAGCCAAGTGGGTACCGGGCATTGCCGGCGGACCCGGCGCCACGACTGGCTCGTCGAACACGGTTCCCCCCGGCGATTACGCGCTGCTCTTCGACGGCGACGACGTGGTGAACCTGGTGAAGCCGCTCCAATACACGCCCGATTCGCTCACCTTCGAGGGCTTCGTCCGCATCGACGCCTACACGCCGCGAGCTTGGATCTTTACCCCCTCCGGCAACAGCGGCCTGGGGCTCGACATGCAGGATGGGAAGTACTGGCGACTGTCGCACGTCCAGCAGCCGAGCGGGCACTTCAGCATCGCCAATCCCGCCAAACCGGTCGAGCTTGGCCGCCGCGTTCATTTGGCGGCCGTGTGCGGCCCGACGCACTTCACCCTGTACGTGGACGGCAAACGGGTTGCCCAGTCGGGGCCGCGCAGCGGGCAGCAATTCCCGGTCACCGGCGTCTCCAAGCTGGGGCATTTGCTGCGGGGCCTGATCGACGACGTGCGAATTTCGAGCAAGCCTCGTTATGACGCCGACTTCACCCCGCCCCTGCGGCACGAGAACGACGCCGACACGCTGGCGCTCTACCACTTTGACGAAGGAACCGGCGACACCCTCCGCGACGATTCCGGCAACGGCTACGACGGCAAGATCACCGGGGCGACCTGGGTCCAGGCCGACGGCTCGCCGCCGAACTCCGGCGCCACGGCTGGTTCGACCAGCAGCGCCGCCTGGCAGCCGCTGTTCAATGGAACCAATCTCGAAGGCTGGGAACTGCACTCAGGTGAGCAAGCCGACTGGACGGTGGAAAACGGCGCGGTGGTGCGGGTCGGCGGCACGAACGACCAGTGGATACGGACGACGCGCACGTTCCGCGACTTCACACTGCGGCTGGAATCACGCTCGGCCGCCCCCGCCAGTTCCGGAATTGGGCTGCGGAACAACGTTATGCAAGTCGATCTCCAACATCCACGCAATACCGGCACTTTCATCACTTTCGCGAGCGACGGCGCACCGATCTTCGTCGCGCCCCTTCTAAGGGACGTTTGGAAAACGAACGAGTGGAACCAATGGGAAATCACCTGCCGTGGCAAGTTGATCACCGCGCTGATCAACGGGCAGAAGGTGCAGGAGATAGACACGGCCAGCGACAAGAGGTTTCCTAGTTTTCCCAACGAAGGGGCGATTTATCTCGAAGCCGGCCCCGGCCGCGTCGAGTTTCGCAACCTCGAAATCCGCGAGCTGGACGCCCAGCTAGCAGCAGCCGACTGGCAGCCCCTCTTCGACGGCCAGAACTTGGAAAAGTTTCATCTCGATGGGCCGCAGTACTGGAAAATCGAAGGGGGCGTGCTTTCCGGCAATCTGCCGGAGGATCAGTCCTCCACGTCGATCTACACGCGCGACCAATACGGCGATTTCCACCTCAAGCTCGAGGCCCAGCACGTGCCGACGCACAACGGCAACCTCTATTGCCGCGTGGGAGACGGAAACTGGAAAGCCTACGCGGCCACGTTGACGTACAAATCCGGCCTGCCCGTCGGTTCGGTGCTGTCGTCCGTCACCAACAACGCTCTGAAACCGGCCGAGCGCGCTCCGCTCACCAACGGCGAGTGGTACACGCTGGAGGTGATCGCCCAGGGGAGCCGCATCACGACCCTGGTGAACGGCCAAACCGTGGCCGACTACACCGATCCCGATCCCGCTCAGCACAACTCCCGCGGGCGGATTCTGCTGCAGCTCAAGCCCGGCACGCTGAAAGTCCGCAAGCTGGAAATCCGCGAGCTGAATGGGCCGCCGACCAAGTCGCAAACCTTCGGCGGGCACCGCTACCAGTTCCTGCCGGACAAGCTCTCGTGGACGGAAGCGAAGCTGAAAGCGGAGCAGATGGGCGGGCACCTGGCCACCATTACGAGCCAGGAAGAGAACGACTGGATCGCGGCGACGTTCATCCGGCCATTGCCGCTGGGATTGGGCCTGTGGATTGGCGGCCAGTATGGCGGCAGCCCACGGCAATGGTCCTGGGTCACCGGCGAGCCGTTCGGCTTTACGCAGTGGCACACGGGCGAACCCGTGAACGCTCCGGACGAACCCGCACTCGTCTTCAGCCTCAATGAAAAGGGTGAAACTGGCTGGGGCGACATCAATGACACAGGCATAACCCTCAAGGATCGCCGGGCCGGTTTGCTCGTCGAATGGGACACCCTGCTTTCACCTTACGAAATTCTCACCTCGCCTGACTACGAATGGTCCCCGCCCGAAAACCTCGGCCCGACCGTCAACACTACTAAAGATGAAGGGAGCCCGAGCCTGTCGGCCGACGGCCTGACGCTGGTATTTGATTCCACTCGTTCCGGCGGGCCGGGCAACGGCGACTTGTGGATGTGCCGGCGGGCGACGCCAGCCGCTTCCTGGTCGGCGGCCGAACTGATTGGCTCAAACGTCAATAATACGTCGGGCGAGCGGATGCCGGCCCTATCGGCGGATGGGCTGACGCTCCTTTTTGCCAGCGACCGGACGCTGAAGCCGGGGCAGTTCTTGCTATGGCAGACGACCCGCAAATCGACGGCGGAGCCATGGTCGTCAACCGGTCGCAAGCTGGACGCGGCGGTGCATGTTGCCGGCTATTCGTATGGCGGACCCGAGTTGTCGGCCGACGGACTCACGCTCTTCTTCTATTCGTCGCACCGTGAAGGGGGCCTGGGGGGCGACGAATTGTGGATGACGAGCCGCCCCACGACGAACGCCGCCTGGGGAGCGGCCCAAAATCTCGGCCCAGGTGTGAACAGCAGCAAGGGGGATGCCTCGCCGACGATTTCCAGCGATGGCCGCGTCCTCGTCTTTGCCTCCGACCGGGCAGGAGGGCGGGGCGCTGGGGACCTGTGGCTGTCGAGCCGCGCTTCTGTCGATGCCCCCTGGTCGGCGCCGCAACGCCTCGGCTCGCCGGTGAATACCGCCGGCCATGAAGCCGGCCCGTCCCTTTCCGCCGACGGAACGACGCTCTATTTCAATGCCGAACGCACCGACGGCCTCGGCGGCGCCGACCTCTGGATGAGCCGGCGGGTGTTGAAAGGTGCTGGCAACCCCTAATCGCAGCCTGTTGGAAATCCGAGTCGGGGCTTATATTAGCGGACCGCGAACTTTCACGGGGGGGTTGTTGTCCTGGCTACATTCCCGTTCGCGATTCCTCGAGGCTTCTTGAAGATGGTCCGCATCGCAATTCTCGGCGCTACCGGCTACACAGCGGTCGAGTCGATCAAGCTGCTGCTGCGCCATCCGCACGCGCAGATTACCCTGCTGACGAGTCGGCAGGAGGGGCGGCCGCACATTGCGAGCATCCATCCGTCGCTCACGGGCCGGCTCGATTTGTGCCTGGAAGATGCCGCGCCGGACGAAGTTGCCAAGCGTGCCGATTGTGCCTTCCTCTGCCTGCCGCACGCTGCCTCGGCCGAGGCGGCCAAAGAGCTGCTAAGCCGCGGCCTGCGGGTGATCGATTTCAGTGCCGATTATCGCCTGGACGATCCGGTCACTTATAAGCAGTGGTACGACCACGAGCATCCCGACCCCGAGCGGCTCGGCAAAACGCCCTATGGCCTGCCGGAACTGTTTCGCGAGCAGATTCCATCGGCCAAGCTGATCGCAAACCCTGGCTGCTACCCGACTTCCGCCATTTTGCCGCTGGCGCCGCTGATTAAAAACGGTCTGGTCGAGCCGAATGACATCATCGTCGATAGCAAATCGGGCGTTTCCGGCGCGGGGCGGACGCCGAAGCTGAACACGCTGTTTCCCGAGTGCAACGAAAGCATCTCAGCCTACGGCGTCGGCAAGCACCGCCATCAGCCCGAAATCGAGCAGATTCTCGGCCGGGCGACGGGCAAAAAGGTCGAGGTGATTTTCACCCCGCACCTGGTGCCGATGGACCGGGGCATCCTCTCGGTCATTTATGCTCGCCCCACGCGGCCCATCACCGAGGCCGAGGTGCTGGCCAAGCTCCGCGAGTTTTATGCCGGCCAGCCCTTTGTGCGGATCGTGAATCACCTGCCCGGCACCAAGGACACCGCCTACACGAACTTCATCGATATCACCGCCCGCATGGTGAAGGGGCGGGTGGTGCTGATTAGCGCCGAAGACAACATGATCAAGGGCGCTGCCGGCGCGGCGGTGCAAAACTTCAACCTGATGTACGGCTTTCCCGAGCCGACGGCCCTCCTATGACCATCGACGTGCCTGTATGACTATCGAAGTACCGAGAGGATTTCGTTTTGCCGGCGTCCACTGCGGAATCAAAAAGAATCCGCAGAAGGAAGACTTCACGCTCATCGACTGCCCCGGCGGGGCGGCGGCGGCCGGCGTGTATACGACGAACCTCGTCTATGCCGCCCCGGTCGCTTTCGATCGGCCCCGCACGCCGGCTGAGAAGATGCGGGTGGTCGCCGTGAACTCGGGCAATGCCAACGCTTGCACCGGCGAACGGGGCTTGGCCGATGCCCAGCAAATGGCCCGCCTCGCCGCTGCCGCGGTCGGTGCGGGCGAGCAGCAGGCCCTGGTCATGTCCACCGGCATGATCGGCGTCTTCTTGCCGATGGATAAAGTCGCTGCCGGCGCGACTCTGGCCGCGGGCAAACTCGGGACCGACGAAGCTGCTTTTCTCTCAGCCGCTCGCGGCATTCTGACAACCGATAAGAGCATGAAAATCGCCGGTCGCACGCTGGCGGTCGGCGGCCAAACGATCCACATCGCCGGCATGTGCAAAGGAGCCGGCATGATCGGCCCCCGGATGGCGACGATGCTGTGCGTCATCACGACCGATGCCGCTCTGACGTCCGCCGCCGCCCAAACCGCCCTGCAAGCCGCCGTGGCCGATAGCTTCAACTGCATCAGCGTCGAAGGGCTCATGAGCACCAACGACACCGTGCTGCTCTTGGCCAGCGGCGCGGCAGGCCAGGAACCAGGAACCAGGAACCAGGGACCACTCACCAGCACCGACCTGGCTACTTTCACGGACGCCCTCACCACCCTTTGCATCGAACTGGCCAAGCAAATTCCCGACGACGGCGAAGGGGCCTCGCACCTGATTACGCTCGACGTGGTCGGAGCCAAAACGCGGGAAGACGCCCACCGCATCGCCCAGACGATGGCCAACAGCGCCCTCGTCAAAACGGCCATTTCTGGGGCCGATCCGAACTGGGGCCGCATCGTTTCCGCCGCGGGATATGCCGGCGTGCCTTTCGATCCGGCCGGCCTCGGCCTCTCGATTAACGGGCACGTCCTTTACAAAGCCGGCGCGCCGGTCGCTTTCGACGCCAAGACAGTTTCCACCTCGATCAAATCCAGCCGCGAAACGAGCCTCGTGCTGACTCTTGCCGAAGGAACCGCGTCGGTTCGTTTCTGGACCAGCGATCTGAATGCCGACTACGTCCGGTTTAACGCGGATTATTCGACGTAGTTTTCTCCTCATACGATTCCCCTGGTGGGCACAGCCCCACCCTACTTGAGACGCCATGGCCGGCCTCAACCCCACCCAGCAGGAAGCGGTCGATACCCTGGCCGGGCCGATGCTGGTGCTTGCTGGCGCAGGCAGCGGCAAGACGCGGGTGGTCACATTCCGCATCGCCAACCTGATCAAGCACAAGACGCCGCCGACCCGCATTCTGGCCGTCACCTTCACCAACAAGGCAGCCACCGAGATGCAGGAGCGGATCAGCGCTTTGATGGGGAAGCTGAAGGAGCGCCCGCAGATCAGCACGTTCCACGCCCACTGCGTTCGCGTGCTCCGGCGGCATGCCCGGCAATTGGGCTACCCCGAGCGGTTCGCGATCTACGACCGGGGGGATCAGGAGAGCCTGGCCCGCAGCGTGCTGCGCGAGATTCGCGTCCCGAGCGAACTGATGCGTCCCGGCGACCTGATTAACCAGATCAGCCGCTGGAAGACGGTTTCACTCCGCCCCGCCGATGCCGTGAAGGAAGCCCAGAGCGACAAAGAGCACCTGGCGGCGATGGGTTATCGCAAGTATCAAAAGGCTCTGCAAAATGCCGGCGCGGTCGATTTCGACGACCTGCTGCTTTGCACCGAGGAACTGTTCGCGAAATTCCCGGACGTTCGCCGGCAGGAGGCGGGGCTGTTTGATCATCTGCTGGTGGACGAATACCAGGACACCAACGGCAGCCAGTATCGGATCATCAAGGCCCTGGCCGAGGGGCACCGCAACCTGTGCGTGGTGGGGGACGACGACCAGTCGATCTATGGCTGGCGCGGTGCCGACGTGCAGCACATTCTGCGGTTCGCCAAGGATTGGCCGGAGGCGAAAGTGGTGCGCCTCGAATGGAACTACCGCTCGACGTCGGCCATTCTGGAAATCGCAAACCGGCTCGTCGGCTTCAACAAGGACCGGCACGACAAAGTGCTGCGGGCCGCGCGGGCCGGCGGCGAAGCGCCGCGGATTCAGCAGTACAACACCGAAACCGACGAAGCGGAGCAAACCATTGCCGATATTCGCCGCCGGATGGAAATGGACAAGCTCGAACCGCGCGACTTCGCCATCCTGTTTCGCACCAACGAGCAGCCGCGGGCGTTTGAAACCGAACTGCGGAAAGCGAAAATCCCCTACGTCCTGCTCGGCAGCCAGTCGTTTTATGACCGCAAGGAAGTGAAGGACATCCTGGCCTACCTGCGGACGATCGACAATCCGCGCGACGAAGTCTCGCTGCTGCGAATCATCAACAATCCCCCCCGCGGCATCGGCGAGCGAACCGTCGAGGTGCTGCTCAAGGAAGCCGTCAGCCAGGGGCAACCGATCTGGGAGGTTCTCCGTGGGGCAGGCGTCCCGCCTGCCATGCCCGCCAATGCCCGCGAAGCGGTCGGCAAGTTCGTCGGCCTGGTGCAACGGTTTCACGACGACTTGCAAGACCCTCTCGCCAAGGGAGAGGGAGGCAAACGGTCTCTCGTCGATCTCGTCCGCAGCCTCATCGGCGAGATCGGCTATCAGAACGAACTGCGGCGGATCTATCCCGATCCGAACGAACTCGAAGCCCGCTGGGGTGCGGTCGAGGAAGTCGTCAACGCCCTCGGGGCCTACGAAAAGGGAACGAAAAAACCGACGCTCGGCGGCTTCATCGACGAAGTGACCCTCGGCCAACAGGACATGGGGGACGACAAGGAAAAGCAACTCGCCCGCAACGCGGTCGCCCTGATGACGCTGCACTCGGCCAAGGGACTCGAGTTTCCGCACGTCTATATGGTCGGCATGGAAGAGGGCATTCTGCCGCACCACCGGAGCCTGGGAGACGACGTTTCCGAAGAGCGCCGGCTATGCTACGTCGGCATCACGCGAGCCCAGGAGCGACTGACGCTCTCCCTCGCGCTCACGCGCCTCAAATGGGGCAAACCGCGCGACACCACTCCCAGCCGGTTCCTCTATGAAATCATGGGCCAGGCCGAGAAAGCGCCCAGCGCCAAGCGACCCGGCCCCATCCGGCAGCGGACCGGTCGCTGAATTTTTCACCGCGCGGCCGGCGAGCGCGAACCTTGATTTCCACCGCGACTCTTTACGAGCGAACCGGTTGCAAGCCTTGTCCCGGCCCCGAGACGCGATAAACTCGACCTATGACCATTGCGATCATCGACTATCAGATGGGCAATCTGCGGAGCGTGCAGAAGGGGTTCGAGCGCGTTGGCCACGAGGCAACCATCACCTGCGACCCGGCCGAACTGGCGGCGGCCGACAAGCTCGTCCTGCCGGGCGTCGGGGCATTTGGCGATGCAATGGCCGAGCTGCGCCGCCGCGAACTCGTCGAGCCGATCCGCGCTGCCATCGCCGCCGGCAAGCCGTTCCTGGGCATCTGCCTCGGCTTTCAATTACTGTTCGACGTGGGATTCGAAGGGGGCGAAAACCAAGGTCTCGGCATCCTCCGCGGCAAGTGTGTCCGGTTCGCCGACCTGCCGCACGACCTGAAAGTGCCGCACATGGGCTGGAATCGGGGCCGCTTTCTGCGCCCCGCGCCGCACCTGGCGGGGCTGGCCGATGGAACCTTTTTCTATTTCGTCCACTCTTATTACTGCGTGCCGGAGGATTCGTCGGTGGCAGCGATCGAGTGCGACTACGGGCATCCGTTTTGCGCGGCGGTCTGGCGCGACAATGTGTTCGCCACGCAGTTTCACCCCGAAAAGAGCCAGGCCGACGGATTGAGAATCCTGCACAACTTCGCCGAGCTGTGACGAGAGTGGGGCCGCCAGTCGAATGTGGTCCCGCCAGTCCCTGGGCGGGATAAACTGGCGGCTGACCGATTCACTGGCAGCGCGAATTGCTGGACCTTGGTCTTCTATCGCTGGTTGTTCGTCTTTGCCCACGCTGGTCGCCCAAGGGCCTGGGCGACCTACTTTGGGCAACCTACTTTCGTCAGCACCGGCAGCGCCTTGCCTGCCGCCCCTATAATGCAGGGACCACACCGACTCCCTCCATTTCACGGAAGCTACCTTGGCGACGAACCCCCCGGCCACACTCCGCCAGCTGCGCGATAGCGGCTGGCAATCGAAATCGGTCAAACGCGAAATCCACGACAACTTCCTGGCGGCCCTGGCGAACGGCGACGAGCTCTACCCAGGCCTGGTTGGCTACGAAAACACGGTCATTCCCGAGGTGAACCTGGCCCTGCTCGCCGGGCACGACCTGTTGTTCCTCGGCGAAAAGGGGCAAGGCAAAAGCCGCCTGATGCGGGCCCTGGTCCGCTTTCTCGACGAGGCGGTTCCTTATCTCGATATTCCTGGCGTCACGGTTCACGAAGACCCGTACAACCCCATCACCAGCGTCGGCAAGCGGTTCGTCGCCGAGCATTCGCCGGAAGAGACCCCCATTGGCTGGTGGCGGCGCGAAGACCGCTATGCGGAGCGCCTCGCGCCGGGGACCAAATTCGCCGACATCATCGGCGAGATCGACCCGGCCAAGCTGGCCGGCGGGATCAGCATGTCGGCCGAGGAGGCGCTGCATTTCGGCCTGATTCCGCGGATGCACCGGGGCATCTTTGCGATCAACGAGCTGCCGGAGCTCGACGAACTGGTGCAGGTGGGCCTCTTTAACATTCTTGAAGAGCGCGACGTGCAAATCCGCGGCTATCCGGTCCGCTTCGATATCGACGTGCTGATCCTGTTCTCGGCCAACCCCAGCACCTACAACCGCAGCGGCAAGGTGATTCCGCAGCTCAAGGATCGCATCGGCACGGTGATCCACACGCATTACCCGGCCGAGCGCGACGAAGGGATCCGCATCATCGACCAGGAGGCGTCGATCGATCTCGGCGGCCCGTACCCGGTCGTCGTGCCCTACTTCATGAAGCAACTCATCGAGCAGATCACGGTGCAGGCTCGCAAAAGCAAGTACATCGACCAGCAATCGGGCGTCTCGGCCCGCTTCAGCATCGCCAACTACCAGACGATGGTCGCCTCGGCCCGCCAGCGGTCGGTCGTGCTCGGCGAGAAGCCCGCCGTGCCGCGAATCAGCGACCTGGGCCATCTTTACAGCAGTTCGCTCGGCAAGCTGGAGCTCGACCTGATGGGGAGCCATCAGATGTCCGAGCGGCAGGTGCTCGACGCGATCATCGCCGAGGCGATCCACGTCGTCTTCCGCGAGTATGTCGAAGAGCACGGCCTGGCCGAAATTACCGAAATTTTTGGCCGCGGCGTGAAGATCGAAGTCGGCGACATGCTCCCCTCGGCCCAATATGCCGAGCGTCTCAAGCGCGTCCCTCCCATCTGGGACAAAGCCTTCGAGGTGAACGCCGCCGGCGACCCCGCCGTCCGCGCCAGTTGCGTCGAGTTCATCCTCGCCGGCCTCTACGCCATCGAAAAAATCAGCCGGGCGCAGCAGCATGGGCGGGTGGTGTATGAGGTGTGAGTAAAAGCGACGTTGCGGGAATTTGTTTAACGGCAAGCCGCAGGCGACGATGTACTGACCTTGGCACCCCAAGCGCTCTAAGGAATTGAGAATCGACGGAGTCCCGGAATGACCGACCTTGCATCCCGATTGCACGCCCTCTTTGGGAATTGCCTCAATAGCGGCCCTGTCTCTTTGGAAGTCATTGCCGCTGCCGAAAAAAAGCTGGGACTATTGTTTCCACCTAGCTATCGGACGTTTCTGGAGCGTTATGGTGCGTCAATGGGCGACGGTTTTGAGATATACGGTCTGACCTGCCGCACGGATTCAGATGAGATGCCTCAGTGGTCCGATGTGATTGAGCATACGCTTAGCCTGCGACCGGATTGTTTGCCTGAAAACTCCGTGGAGATCTCGCACGACGGCAGCGAACTCGGCTATTGTCTCCAGAGCTCGCCTTCTGACCCGGGGTATGAAGGACCGGTCATTGAATGGGGGCCTGTCCATGATGGTGGCAAGGTCTGCGCTGAGTCGTTCATGCAGTTCGTAGAATGGTATTGCGCAGGTCGCTTCACTCAGGGCACAAAACCGTCGTAATCCTGGCCGGGTGGCTGGGTTTTGTACTCAAAACCCAGCAGATTCTCGGCGGGTGGCCAAGTTTGCTTGCAAACTTGGCCGGCAAGAGGCAGCCCCCTGGTACATTGTCAAACAATGATTCTGGGATTGAGTGCGACGCCCACGCCCGCCTTCGGCTGGGTGGCCAAGTTTGCATGCAAACTTGGCCGGCAAGAGGCCATCCCCTGGTGTTTTGTCAGCGTATGATTTTGGGATCGGTTCCCACGCCAACGCCCGCCATGGGAGTGCCCTCTTCGCTGGTCAACCCGGCTGCGCAGCGAGGCCAGGCCTCACCAATCGCCCTTCCAGTGGGTGGCTTGTCGAGATCGATCACCGCTCGCGGAAAAATCTTCAATTCGCGCCCGATCGCGCCGATTCTTCCGCAACCCCTGCCGGCTCAAGGACTTCCATTCATCACGCGCGATTAGTCCCGGACCAACCGGTGATTAGTCGATTAGTCTGGGGCACGGGCTGAGTCGCCGCGGCAAGTTGAGCCGAAGCGGTCGGACGCGGCAGGTTGGGAAACCTGCCCCACGAGTCGGTCACTCCGCCCCTCGCGCGGCAAACGCGAACCGGGATCAAGTTTGATCCCGGCTCTTGGAATCGGGAGGCGGCCGCGCCTGTTGAGATGCGAGCCAGCGTGCGTCGTGGGGGGGTGGTTCGATCGTGCGGACTTTGCGGAGGATGCCGTGCCGACGACCCAATCGGCGAGTCGTGGTGGGATTTTCGCGGCGTCGAGGCGGGGCGTTCGTTTTGGCAATTTGTTGGCTGGACCTATGTTTCCGGGTATGAATACACCGATCCAAAATCCAACGGCACCTTCGGAAGCAGCCGATCGCGCGGACCAGTTCTTCGGACGGGTGGGCCCGAAGCCGACCGCTTACGATGAACTGCGGCGATTTCCCAGGTTCTTTTATCGGACCGTGGCCGAGGTGCTGATCTATCCCGTGGCGGATGACGCGGAGCAGGCACCTCAAAAGCACACCGTGGTGACTTGTGATCTGTCGCGGGGAGGTTTCAGCTTGCAACACGTTGCCAGGCTTGTGCGTGGCCAACGACTGGACATCATCCTCAATGACCAACCTCCGCGCCCCGCGGAAGTTTTGTGGTGCCGGCATGCCGACGGCGGGGACTACGCCGTGGGTTGCCGGTTCGTGAAGAGATGAATGGCCGGGGGCCAAGAGTACCTGGCAGACTCGTCCGTCCCGCCGGGGTCGCTGAGCTTATCGAGAATCAGGCCCAAGGTTGTGTCGCGACGCCGAAGCTCCGTGCAGCCACCGAGGACCGAGATCAGGTTTGATCCCGGCGATGGCGAGGCGATAGCCAAACCATCAGGCGTGAATCTCGACGATGTCCTTGTCGTGAACGACGTAGTCTCCTTTCATTTGCGTGCCGGGGGCGAGGACGCCGGTTCCCCAAACGCGGGCGTATTGAAAGGTGGCGGCCAGGTCGCGATGCACCAGTTCGGCGACATCGAGCAGCGTGCCGCCGCGCTTCAGCGTGAAGGGCTTGTCGAAATCGGCCTCCTTCTTCGTCGGGAGCTTGGTATAGACCCGCACCACGTCGAGGGCGCGATAAATCGCTTCGCGCAGTTCGGGCAGGCCCGTGCCCGCCGCCGCCGAGACCCGCAAGGCTGGAAAATCGAGCGGGCAAAATTCCTGCAGCAGGGCCAGCCGCTCGTCGGTCCCCGGCAAATCGCACTTATTCAGCACGAGCAGGGTCTGCGTGAACGACAGGCCGACATCCTCTTCCGACAGCGACGACTCACGGGCGAGCCGCGTCTTGGTCGTGCTTAGACGTTCGATCACCGGCGGCAGGGCCTCGACCCCCTCGTCGGTGCCGATGTCGGCCACGAGCAACACCAGGTCGCTCCCACGAATCAGGCCGAGAATCTCCGGGCTGAACACATCGGCCGTAATTGGCGGCGTATCGATCAGCTGCACCTGCACATCTTCCCACGGCATCATGCCGGGTTGCGGCTCGCGGGTGGTAAAGGGATAGGGAGCGATTTCGGGGGTGGCGCGGGTGAGGCTGGCCAGAAGCTGGCTTTTGCCGGCGTTGGGCCCGCCGATGATCGTGGCCCGGCCGGCCCCCTGACGCGGAATTTTCAGCCCGGCCGGCCCCTTTTTGCCCGACTTTTTCGCCCCTTCGGCCTCGTGCCGGGCCTTGCTGATCTTGGCCTTCAGCTCGGCTTGCAGCTTATCGGTTCCCTTGTGTTTGGGAATTTCGCGGAGCATCAGTTCCAGGCAGCGGAGCTCGTCGTCGGGGGTTTGAGCCCGACGATATTCGGCTTCGGCCTTGTGATATTGAGGGGTCAGGTTGGCGGGCATGGTGGCGGTTCGCGAGAGGAATCGGGCGGGGGAGCAATCCAAAAAGGTTGGCCGGTCAGCGGCCCGATTGACACGATCTTAACCATTGTGAGGCGAGTTTCGCGAAGGTAAACTAGAAGCTCGCGGCGGCGAATTCCCCCTCTTCCATCGGCTTATCGGCGGGTATCGGGCGGCATGAATTTTGCGGCGATAGGCTGTCCCCACGGGATTGAGCGAGCGGCGGTCGGGCAGCGTTACCCGGCCCGGAGCGAATCATGTCATTGAATGCCAAGCTCGTCGTCGTCGGCGGCGAGGTGAAAACGGCCGAAATCAAGCTCCGCTTGCCCTCGACCATTGGCCGAGGCCGCGGCGCGACGATCATGCTGCCGCATCCCTTGGTCAGCCGCCAGCACTGCGAGCTGTTCGAGGCCGGCGGGCAATTGATGGTGCGCGACCTTGGCTCGCTCAACGGCACCTTCGTCAAGAACGAGCGAATCGCGGGAGACGCTGCGCTACCGCCGGGGGAGCTGCTGACGGTCGGCGCGGTCACGTTCCGCGCGGTGTACGAAGTGGAAGAGAGCAATGCTCCGCCGCCGGGCGAGGGTCCGCAGCTCAAGTCGGGCCCGGCGGGCGCGGTTGATCCGCACGGGACCGTGCGCACGGGCGGGAAAACGGTGACTTCGTCCCCCAAGCCCCAGCTGCTGGAGGAAGACGACGACGCGGGATTCAACTTCGACGAACCGCTGATCCCCGTCGATGAAGATGCCGCCCCGCTGGCGAACGCCCACACCGACCCGGTCGGTCCGCCCTCGAGCCAGGCGACCTTGCGCGACAACTCGAAGCCCGCGAGCAAACCCGCCGGCAAGCCCGCGGGGGGGAAGGGAAGCTCCGTCGCAATGCAGGGGAAAACCAGTTCGCCCAATAGCGTGGCCCCGGCCAAGGGAAACGCTCCATCCAAAGCGGCCCCCCCGGCCAAAAGCGCGGCAACCGCTCCAGCTCCCGCCAAAGCGCCCCCCGCCAAGCCTGCCGCGGGGGGAGACGAGAAGACGATCAACCAGAACAAGTGGCAAGACGACGAGGAGCCGATCGAGGGGACTGGCGAAGACGACGAGGACTTCGGCGATTTCCTGAAGAGCTTGGATAACCAGAAGTAGCCGTCACGATCAAAGGTCCGGCGGCATTGTTTCTCGGGGACAATGCCCGCCGGGACCATCTACGCCACATGCCGACTCTCAGGCGCGGGAACCAGCCCGACCGGTTCGAGCGGCAGGGGGAGCGGAGTTGCCTCGCGGGGCTTTTCGCTGGCGGCTCGGAATTCTCCGCCGCAATGCGGGCAGGCAACCGCTTTGCCGAAGTATTGCACCGGCAACCGCAGGCTGCGTCCGCAGACTGGGCATTCCTGATAGAAAACAGCGCGTGGCGACATGGCGGTAACCTCCGTACTACCGTGGATCGAGCCGACCCCAGCGATGAGGCCCTTATTCTAAGCACGCCACGGCCCTGCCGCCAACCAAGCTCTGGTGAGTTTTTGGTAACGATTGCCCGGCAGGAACCACCAGAGACCGCCAAGCGGCTCCGAGGTTCACAGGCGAGCGAATCACCACACAAACCCTGGCAGTTGTTCGTAAGTACAACGATATCAATAACTTGCGGATGGGCATGGCTGAGAAAGCGCAGTCCGGTACCGCAGTTTTTTCGGCACGATCGCCGGCAGACTGCGACTAATTGACGTCGGGAACCAGTGGCCGGAGGAAATCGTACGCCCGCTGTGCGGCGGTGGGGGCTTCGTGGCTGTGGCGGCTGAGTTCGACGTGCAGGCCGCCGAGATAGTTGGCGCGGGCGAGGGCGTCGAGGATGGGGGGGAACTGCATCTCGCCGTCGCCGAACATCAAGTGCTCGTGAATGCCGGCCCGCATGTCCTCGATGTGGACGTTAACGAGCCGTTCCCGCCAGCGGGCGATGTAGTCGGCAATGGGAAGTTCCCCCTGGCACCAGAGATGGCCCAGGTCGAGCGTCAGTTGCAAATGGGGGGCGTCGATCCACTGCAGGAGGCGGCGGTACGACTGTAGCGTGTCGATGAACATGCCGGGCTCGGGTTCGAAGCCGAGCGTGACGCCGGAATCGGTGGCGTGCCGCAGCACGGGGCGAAGCGATTCGGTCAGCCGTTCGAGCGTTTCCTCGTCGCTGGCATCGTCGCGGCGGATGCCCGACCAGAGCGAGACGCAGTCGCTATCGAGATAGGCCGCCGCATCGATCGCTCGGCGGAGGAAGTCGATTCGAACCTGCCGGGCCGTCGCGTCGGCCGAAACGAGCGTCGGCTCGTGCTTGTGGCGCGGGTCGAGCAAGAAGCGGGCCCCGGTTTCGATGACGCTTTTCAGGCCGAGCTGGCGGAGGCGATCTTTCAGCCGCGCGAGGTTCGCGGTCCAGCCGGAATCGAAGGGATTCAGCGGGCCATGATCGAGCGTGATCGCGACGCTCTGGTAGCCGATTTCGGCCAGGATTTCGAGGGCGGCAAAAGGATCGTGGTGAGCGAAGCCGTTGGTGTTGTAGCCGAGGAGCATGTCAGAATTGTACCAACGCCGGTTGGACCCGCGGAACCGTCGGCCACGTATGGATTCTCAAGTTCCGCTCGATCTAACATGTAGGGCAGTCGCGGATCGCATTTGAGTTGCCGATTCAACCTTGGCGACGCGTCCAGACTCGGTCGGAGGAAACAGGGTGGATCAACCACACGTCCTGAAACCGACGATTGCCTTGCACGCAATTTCTTTGGCGGTGCTTTTTGGGAGCCTCGTATTCATTTCCGGTTCGATCGCTTCACTCTTCGTCCTTTGGGATCCCTGCGCCGTTCTCGGCGGTGTCGTTTTTCTCCCGATCTCTCTGGCTTTCGGCGTCAACCAATACCGCGGCACCTACCACCGGAATCGCGCGGCCGCCAACCTGACGGCGATTTTGCTATTTGGTAGCGGCGGAACCATTGCTTTTGGCTTTGGCATATTACTTGGACAAGTCTTGCTGAGGGGCGGCGATATTCAAGGGACGCCGTTCTTGCTGTCATTCGCTTTCTCGGCATTTTGCCTCATTGCGGGCTGGATGAACCTCCAATGGTCGCGGCGGCTAGTGCAAGCAGGCGTGAGTGCCCAGAACATGGATTTGAGGGGTCAATTTACATTGCGAGAAATGCTCTTTGCAGTCCTCGCCCTCAGCGTTGTGACGATACTGGTCGCTGGTGCCGTTCGATCCACTCCACGTCAATTCGCGGAGCACGTTGCCCGCGACGAAGCGCCGCTTGATTTGCCCACAAGCGCTCGCGATGTTTGTTTCTGTCAGGGGAGCCGTGGAACCATCGCCTGCGAGTTC
>JANRLS010000038.1:0-43891 GCA_033762315.1 Pirellulaceae bacterium | reverse complement strand
CCTCGATACTCTTGCTGGCCTCGGCATCGGGTTTGCGATTGAGAGCCCAACCGAGGCAGCCACGCATCTGACCAAAAACCAACGCCCAGGAATTGTTTCCCTGCCAGCTTGTGGTGATCGTGAAGACAGTTCTTTCTCGGCACAACATGAGAACTGTGCCGATGTCCTCCTGCACTGGGGCGTCAATAGCCCAGTTCACTTTTCTGGCTTCAAGTTGCTCCTTGAAGAACGCACAAATGTCGTCGCCGAGGGGAAGATCGAATCGATCTCCGTTACTGTTGCGCGATGCATCGAGTGAGAAACTATCGGACTGGAATAACAAGACGTCCTTTACCATCTGTAAACCCAGTAGGAGGAGGCAAAAGCCAGTCAGCCTATGCTTCAGCATGGCATTTAAGAAACTCGTAAAGAGTTATGCTGAAGCATAACCTACCACTGGGCTTTGTTGTCCGACGACTTCGGCGTGAGAATCAAGATTGGGTAGCCTATGCCAAGGCATAACCAACCACGCGCCACTCCTAAAACTTATGCCCCTTTTGCGGGCCAGTTTTGGTAAGCGTGAGCACTTCGGGGCCGGTTTCGGTCATCAAAATCGTGTGCTCGAACTGGGCGGAAAGGCCGCCGTCCTTGGTGCGGACGGTCCAGTTGTCGCGCTTGCTTTGCACCGTCTCTTTCGTCCCCGTGTTGATCATCGGCTCGATGGTGAAGCAAATGCCGGGCTCCAGCCGCTTGCGGCGCGATTCGGCGGTCGGGGCGTGCGGAATCGTCGGCGGCTGGTGAAATTGCCGACCCAGGCCGTGCCCGACGTACTCTTCGACCACCGAAAAGCCTTGCTTTTTCGCATGCCGCACGATCGGCTCGCCGATGTCCGACACGCGGCAGTTGGGGCGGATGTTATCGATGGCGAGCCACAGGCAATCGAACGCGCACTGGGTCACGCGGCGGGCCAATTCCGACGGCCGGCCGATGATGAACGTCTCGCTTGAATCCCCATGCCAGCCGTTCACGAACGACGTCAGATCGACATTGACGATGTCCCCGTCCTTGAGGACATAGTCCCCCGGCACGCCGTGGCAAATCACGTCGTTGACGCTCGTGCAGCAGGCGTTGGGATAGGGCCCCTTCTGCCCCGGATATCCCTTTTGCGACGGCGTATGTCCGTGGTCGCGGGTATAGCGCTCGACCAGGTCGTCGATTTGGCCGGTCGTCACGCCGGGGGCGATCAACGCCCGCACCACGTCCATCAGTTCCGCATTGAACCGGCAAGCGGCTCGCATCTGGTGGCGTTCGGCATCGTTAAGCTGCAGGCGGCGGCGAGTGTTGTAAAGCATGGCGAGCGCGGGGCGGGCCGAAAGATCGGGAATCGAAAGCCCAGAATTCTATCATGCCAGGCGGACCATTTCCCAGGGGCTAAATCCAGAGGGAGCCGCGGCGGCGGGCGGGGGCCGACCTTGACGGCACCGGCGGCTTGCGGTACGAAAATTTGCTGGAAAGTGATTCCAGAACAGCGATTGCGAGGCTCTGTTCAACGGGCCGTGCGAACTGTCGCCAATGACCGGCGATTCGCAATTCACAACTCCGATTTTCGAGGGACGAACCAGTGACGATTACACGAGTGGGAACGAACGCCAAATATGCGGACGGGTGGGACGCGGCATTCGGCAAGTCGGGCGGGGCGAAGAAGTCGGCCAAGGCCGCCGCCAAGAAGAAGGCCCCCGCCAAAAAGGGAAAGAAGGGGAAGAAGTAGCGATTCGCCGCGGTGCCTGCGCTAGTTCCGCGACTGGATCTCCAGCCGCAGCGCGTCGGTTCCGCCGGCGGGAATTTCGACCGTCCGCGTGCCATTCCGCCAGGGGGCGGGGACGCGCTCTCCCTGGGGAGCCACCGCGTCGGTCGGGCGGGCGTGCGCGGTGGTGATTGTCACGACATGCTTCCCCACCGCCGCGCCAGGCGAATCGGGCCGCACCAACCGCAAAACGAAGCGACCTTCGGCATCGGTCCGGCCGACGGAGCCGCCGACCTCGTCGGCTACGGTGGAGCCCTCGCGCAGTGGTTGCAGCGTGACCACCGCGCCGGGCAAGGGTTGACCATCGAGCAAGACCACCCCCGACACCGGCACGACCCCGCTGGGCACTTGCCAGCAACCCGCCGAAGCGGCCGCGACGGCAGCGCAGACAGCCCAAGCGGCGACGGCCAGGCGCGGGCCAATGGGCATCGCAAGGCACCTCGGCTACGGAAGCTGGCCCCGCTCTTGGCCGGCGATGGTCGCGGCTTCGGCGAAGAGGTTCATATCGACCGACAGCGGCACGGGCCGCACGGCGGCGTCCGCCATCAGAAACTGCACCGCTCCCGGATGAAAGCTCCCCCAGCCGCGGCTGCAGGCCTGAATGTCTCCCGCTCCGCCGATGGCGGCGCAGCGGTCGTAATCGTTCAGCAAGGTGCGCGATTGGGGGACGGCATCGGATTTGTTGTAGGAGCCGTAGGAATAGGCCCAAAAGGTGCGGCGGCGGAGGTGGGTTTTGGTGCACGATTCGCCGGCGAGAATGGTCATCGACGCGCCATCTTGCAGCGTGGCGAAACGCTCGGTGGTGAGCTGGTCATCGACGAGGTGCAGAATGCCCTTCCACTGCGGCAAAAGCGATTGATAGAGCGGGTCGCTGTCCCACCAGCCGCTGCCGTCGCTGCGCCCCCCCATGCCGCGATACGAGCCGGGGCGATATTGCAATTGCAGGGCGTTGGCCGGGCCGGTTTCGGGGCGGTCGAGCTGGCGGGTGTGCAAATCCGAAGGGCAGACAAACACCGGCACGAATTGCTCGCGGACGGTCTGGTTCACCGGCGATTCGTTGGTTTCGTTGTCGTCGTACTGGGCCTTCAGCGTCCCTTGCTCGAGGAAGGGGAGAATCGCGATGGGCCACGAGGTGTAGCTTTCGGTCGAACAGCAGGGGCCGAGCGTGATGCCGCCGGGAGGAAACGACCCGACCGCGTCGTGATAAGCGTGCATCGCCAGGCCGATTTGCCGCAAATTGCTGGAGCAACTGGTGCGGCGAGCCGATTCGCGGGCCGCCTGCACGGCCGGCAGTAGCAATGCCACGAGGATGCCAATGATCGCGATGACGACCAGCAATTCGACCAGCGTGAAACCGCCGGACCGGGCTGGAAGGAATCGCCGCATCGCCTGCACCCTGCCGCTGCCGCCTGGGCGGGCGACGGACCATCCGCCACCCGTTTCCACGATACCGCCCTGACCGTGGGGGGGCAAGCCGCGCACTTTCGTAACCGCTTCGTCACGGCTGGCGGGCGGTGGCTTCGCGGCCGGTCAAGAGCGAGCGAACGATGACTTCGCCGCCCGCGGGGAGCTCGCCCTGCGAGATTCCGGCGCGCGTGAATCGGCCATCGCGCCCCGTGCAGGCAAGCTCCTCGGAGACGACTTCTCCCGCGGCATTCCGCAGGACGAGTCGGAACGGAAGTGCCCCCTGAATTCGTTCACTTTGGGCGTCGTGAAACTCGACGACGAGCGTATGACTCCGCGTGGCCGGCACGAACTGGATGGTGATTTCCTCTATTTGCGTCGGCAACAGCGCGTAGCAGCGCGGCGTGGGCTGGCTCAAATCGCAGGCAAACGGCCGGGCTTTGCCCTGCAAGGTTTCGGCGGTCAGGTCGTAAATCAGCGTCGTTCCCTCGACTCGCGGGGCATAGCCAATGGTGATGGCGATGTGCTCCCCCGCCGCGCGCTCGACGATGACGTATTCCACGTCGTGGCCGCCATCGTAGGCGTGCAACTGGGCGGCGGCGGGGAAATCGCGAATGACCAGCGGGCAAGCGAGCTTCGCGGGGCGCAGTTCGCGCCGGAAGGCTTCGCAACTTGCCAGGTCGAGGGGTTTCATTGCGCTTGGCTCCACTCAGCCGCCGGCGGCTCGCAAGCCTTCGGCCAAGGCGTCGCGAATGAACGGGGCCGATTCGGTGCCCACCGAGAGGCGGATCGTGCCGCCGGTGATGCCGAGTGCGGCCCGCTGCTCGGCGGTCAGGCCGCGGTGGCTGGTCGTTTCGGGATGGCTAAGCGTCGTGGAAAGCTCGCCGAGCGAGGGGCAGAAGGGAATTTTCGTCGCTCCGCAAATGAATCGATCAGCGGCGGGGCGTCCGCCCGAAAGTCGAAAGGCGACAATCGTGCCAAAACGCTCGCCAAACTGCCGGCGGGCTAGCTCATGCTGAGGATGACTCGGCAAACCAGGGTAAGCCACCTGATCGACGACGGGAGACTGCGAGAGCAGAAACTCGGCGGCCGCGAGCGCATTTTCGCATCCCCGCTCGATCCGCAGGTGGGCCGTCGAAAGACCCCGCTGGGCCAGCCAGCAATCGAACGGGCTGCTCGCCAGGCCCCAGGCCGAAAGCACCGCCGGCACCCGCGGCCAGATTGCGGCGCGACCGCACAACAGGCCCAAAATCACGTCGCTATGGCCGTTCATCGTCTTGGTGAGGCTCTCCATCACCAGGTCGGCCCCCAGTTCCAGTGGCCGACAGACGATCGGCGAGGCGAACGTGTTGTCGATCAACAGCGTCACTTTCTTCCGATGGGCAATCTCCGCCAAAGCCGCGATATCGGCCACTTCCAACAGTGGATTGGCGATTGTCTCCGCCAGCAGCAGCTTCGTCTGCGGCGTGATTGCCCGCTCGGTCGCCGCCAGATCGCACGTATCGATCGCCGTCATGGAGATCCCTAGCCGGCTCGCCTCGATTCCGAACAGGGTCAGCGTTTTTCCATAGACCCGGCTGCCCACCACCGCATGATCCCCCGTTTGCATTTGCGACAAGAGGGCCGCCGCCAGCGCCCCCATGCCGGTCGCCGTGACTGCCGCCCGCTCGGCCCCGTGCAGTTGCCGACACTTTTCGGCCAGCAAATGGGCGTTTGGATGTCCATCGCGCTGATAGACGTAGCCCGCCGCGGCACCCCCCAGCATGTCGTCCGCCTGCTGCGGGCTTTCGCACTCCCACACCGATGCCGGCCAGATCGGCGGCGCATGCGGAATCGTCGCCGACTGCGGCAGCGGAAGGGGACGGGGGCAGAGATCGTCGGGGTTGGGCATTTTAGTTTCGTTTCACCCGAATCACCATCGGCAGTGAGACCTGGTTTCCTTCGACCTGGGCGGTGGCGTGGAAGGTGCGCGATTGTTCGGCGACCCAGGGTTCGGCGCGAAGAACGAAGGAACGCTCGGTCTCTTTCTCGCGGACGAGGATGCCGGAGAGGCCGATGTCATCGACGATGATGCCGTGCGGCAGGTTGGCGATGTCGAACGGGACGCGGTCCTCGAAGCCATTCCGCTCGATCCGCAGATTGCAGTGGGCCGTGCCGCCGGGGGTGATGGTGATTTCGAGGGCCTGGCGTGGGGCAGGCGTCTCGCCTGCCGTGTTGCCAGTGTTCGATTCGCTAGGCAGGCGGGACGCCTGCCCCACGGGCTCCAAATGCACCACCACCTTCGGCTTGTCGGCCAGGTTGATGGTTCCAAGGTTGTTCACGTCGTGCGTTCGCTCTTGGCCGAAGATCGTGGCGGTGGCGGTGACTTTCGTTGGCGGCTGATCCTTCTCGGGGGGCTGGGGGGCATCGGGCAAGGCGTTGATCACGCCTTGCGCTTCGTACAGGCCGGCGGGGATGACGAGCGGAGTGGTGGCCTGAAAACCGGGGGGGAGGCCGGTGATATCGACGCGAATCGACCCCATGAAGTTGTCGATCCGCTCGGCTTTGACGGTGAAGGTTTTGCCGCTGCCGGCATTGATGTTGGGGTTCGCGCCGGTAAGCGTCACCCTGAAATCGGGCTGCGGGCGGCGGATGGTCAGCTCGTACTTGAAATCGGCCCCCGCGAAGCCCCGCACATCGCTGACGCGGACGAGATACTCGCCGTCCCGCGGGGCAACGAAGGTCAGCCGCGAGTCCTTCCCCAGCTTCCGATGGGCATCGTCGTCGTTCTCATACGGCAGCGTGAAGACCGGCAGGCCGTTATTCGGCAGCGGCGTGCCGACGGCGTAGGGGACGACGATGTACGCGGGCTCGCCCAAAGCGTGGGCCCGGCAGGTCGTATCGAAGAAGGCGAAGCGGTTGCCGTTTTCGGGATAGAAATTCGCGTCGCCATCCGGACCGCGGCGCTGCTGATAATGCTTGATGACCTCGCCGCTGAGATAGACGTACTCGTTGAGCAGCATTTCCTCCCAGTTGGCCAGACGCACGCCGCGCTGCTCGCCGTTCATGCCGCGAAACTCAATCGCACTATCGCGCACCGCCCGCAAGAGCAGTCGCGGCACCGGCTGGCCGGTCGAATCGAGGACCTCGATCTTGGTATCGAGCGGCGAATTCATCCGGGCCGCTTTGGTTTCGATAAGCCACTGGTCGCCGGCTTTGGCGGTGAATTTGCATAAGTCTTGATCGAACGGGAGGCCGCGGTCGCCGCCGAAAACAACGCCAGTCGCCACGCCAGGCGTGGGCAGCGCGAGTGCTTGTGCCGGCTGATCGTTCGGTTCGGTTTCGGCCACCTTAGGCAGCTTATCGAAGGCCGGTTGCGGGCCGTAATCGACTTCGGGAGGAACCTCGGCCAGTTGAACGAGCGGCTTATCGGTTGCTGATGACGGGGCCGCCAGCGGATAGTCGCCGAGGCTGCCGTCGATCCGACCGACGACGAGCGAATCTCCCTTGGCGGAAAGCGCCAGGCCGCTGGCCCAGTCGCTTTGCTTTTCCAGCGTCTGGCGAATTGTCATGTCGTCCGCATTCCAAATCTTCACGAGCTGGTCTTCTCCGGCGCTGGCAATGGTCTGGCCATCGGCCGACCAGACGATCCGCAGGACCGGCGTTTCGTGGGCAAAGATCGAATGCAAGAGCGGGTTGGTTCCTTCTTTCGCATCGGGCGTGATCTGCCAGACGCGAATCCGGTTATCGACTCCGGCCGCCGCCAGCCGCGAGCCATCGGGGCTGAAGGCGAGCGAATACAGTTCCTTGACCGAGTCCTTGAGCGTATCGAGCCGCTGACCGGTGGCCGGGTTCCAGAGCTTCACCGTCCGGTCGCCACTGGCGCTGGCCAGTACCTGGCCGTCCGGACGGAAGGCTAGCTCGAAGACGGCTCCGTTGTGGGCATCGAGCGTGCGCAGCTCCTTGCCGCTCGCCACGTCCCAGAGCTTGATCGCGTTATCGTAGCCGCCGGTCGCCAGAGTCTTGCCATCAGGGCTGAGGCGAACGCAGTACAGGCTGTCCTTGTGGCCGCGAAACTCTTTGACTAGCGAGCCATCTGCAACCTTGAATTGGCGCGCCTCGCCCACCAGGCCCGGTTCGCCAGCCGCAGCGACGACAAACTGGCCATCGTGTGAAAATGCCACTCCATTGACGCTCCCCCGAATGCCCGCCAGCTTGTGCAGTGTCTTGCGATCCGGGATCGATTGCAGCTCGACCTCGCCATGCCGGGCGATCCCCAGTACGTCTCCCTTTGGTGAAAGCGCGATGGCGTTGATCGCTGGCTTGGCGGGAGCGGTCAATTTGACCTGCGGCACAACGAGCATGGTCGGGTCGGCGCTTGCTCCGCTCGGCCCTTTTGCCCCGGCCGCGATCCAGGCTTTCAGCACCTCGATTTCCGCCGGCTTCGGAGCTTCTTCCCCTTCGGGTGGCATTTTGGGTTTCGCGTCTCCCGTCAGCACGCGGACCAGACGCGATAGATCGGCTTGCCCCGGAGTGACGACGCTTCCCTTTTCCCCGCCTTTCAGCAGCGACGCATACGACTCGAGCGACAGCTTCCCTTCCCGGTCCGCATCGTTATGGCAACCGTTGCAGTATTTGGTGAGGAGTGGGGCAACGTGCTTGGTAAAGTCGGGTGCTGGTTCAGCGCCCTGCGCAGCGACCACAAGCAGCGCTACTGACAATGAACTCAAGTTGCAAATGTGCGATTTCATAGGCTTAGTGATTAAACAAAAACTCCCGACTCGTCAGCACGCTCCAGTACAGGTCTTCAATCGCCTGCCGCCGCTCGTCGGGCTTGGCGGCAGATAGCTCGGCGACGAGCGGGCCGCGTTCGGCTTCGGTGGGCAAGCGGGCGAGGGCGGACAGATAGAGGTCGTCCACGATCCTGGCATTGTCGGTTTCGGCGGCGGCCTTCTCGGCGGCGCTGCCGGGGGTGGCAAGCTTCTTGTTCACCGTTTCGCCGTTATACAGATGCAGCACCTGCGTCATGCTCGGCTCGTTCGAGCGCTCGCATTCGCAGGTGATGAGGCGGTCGGGCTTGCCGAAGGCGGTGAGGAAATACGAATCGACGTAACCATCGGGCAACTGGATCGCCCGCTTGATATTGGGAATCGCCGTGCCAGGCTTGCGACTGTCCGGGGTTCCGGTTTTGAAGTCGGTCGGCACGGCGGTCGCCTGGGCTATCGCATCGAGCAGCACCTCGGCCTTGAGCCGTCGCGGGTAATAGCGCGAATAGAACCGCTCGTCGGCCTTGTTCTCCGCCAGCGGCGTGCTGTCGCGCTGGTAGGTGGCCGATTGCAGAATCGCCCGCATCAGCTCGCGCAGGTCGTACTTGTTTTCGATCAGGTAACGACTTGCCGCTGCGAGCAATACTTCGTTGCTGGCTGGGTTTGTCAGCCGCATGTCATCGACGGCTTCGACCAGGCCGACGCCAAAGTAGTTGGCCCAGACGCGGTTGACGACAGCTCGCGTGAAATACGGGTTTTCCGGCGAAGCGAGCCAATCGGCCACGGCCAGACGGCGGTCGCCGGTCGCTTCAAACGCGACCGGCTTGCCGTCGAGCGGACAAGGCTGCTGTGGCACGCCGCGGCTGGGCTGGATCAACTCGCCTTGCGTATCGGAATAGACGATTCGCAAGCCGTCGCCGTTGCGGTAGTCGCCCCCCCAGCCTTTGGCCCGGACGCGACTGAAGAGGTTGGCGAAGGCAAAGTATTGGTCGTTGGTCCATTTTTCCAGCGGATGGTTGTGGCACTTGGCACAGCCGATCGAGAGCCCCATGAATGCCTGGGCGGTCGTCTCGGCCATGTCTTCCGGGTCTTGGTGCAGGCCGTAGAAATTGGCCGCCCCGTTTTCGTGCGTGCTGCCGGTCGCGGTGACGACCTCGCGGGCAAACTGGTCCCACGGCTTGTTGTCGGCAACTGCTTTGCGAATCCAGGCGTAATACGTTTCCAGGGCTTTCGGCCGCAGGCGTTCGCCGGAAAGCAAGAGCAGGTCCGACCACTTATAAGCCCAATAATCGACGAACTCCGGACGCGTCAGCAGGTGGTCGATCACCCGATCCCGCTTGTCAGCCGCGGGGTCAGCCAGGAACGCGCGAGCTTCGTCGGCAGTCGGCAGCGTGCCGATGGTGTCGAGAAAGGCCCGGCGCAGAAACGTCGCGTCGTTGGCCCGCGGCGAGGGTGGCACGCCGAGCGCCTGGAGCTTGGCCAGCACCTTGTCGTCGATGAAATTCCGCCGCTCGGCCTGGGCGAAGACTTGGGACTCGACCTGGTTCGGATAGGGAACCGTCAGGTAAGCCATCGCGTTGTAGTTCAGATACCAGACCTTAATCGCCCCTTCTCCGGGACCGACTATCTTCACCAAGCCCCGTTCATCGACGCTCGCCACGCTGGCAGCCGTGCTGGTGTATTTGGCCCAGCGGGTTGCGTCCTCGACGTGGCCGTCGCTAAAGCGGGCGAGCACGATGAGTTGCTGCGTGTTGCCGATGGCCTTCGCCCCTAAATAGCCCTGCGAGCTGTACTTGGGCAGCACTTCGACGCTTTCGATCTGCGGATCATCGTCCCGCGGACCAGGCACGCCGGCAGCGATCCATTCGGACAACACCCGATACTCCAGCGAGCCGGCTTCGAGCTTCACGCCCCCTTTGTGTGGCAACAGACCCGTCGGCTTGGTCAGGATCAGGCTGCGGCCCGGATCGGTCGGCACAATTCGCCGGCCAACCGCCTGTCGCGTCAGATAGGTGTAATCCGCATCGACATCGAACCCAAACAGCGTCAGCCGGAAACCCTTTTGCCCCGCCCTGGCCCCGTGGCACGCGCCGCCGTTACAGCCTTGCTTGGAAAGGACGGACTCGACGTGGTTGCGGAAGGACCATTGGAAGGGCTGGTCGATGTTGGTGACGGTGACTTTGGCTGTGGGAGCGTAATTGCGCAGAAAGCGAGAATACGACGCGGTAATTACTGCCGTACCGTTGCCGACGGGAATCGCGACGCCGTTCTCAATCCGCACCACCTTCTCGTTGCTGCTCTGAAGTTCGACTCCGGCGGTGATTTGCTCCTGGAATAGCCCTTCATCCCGCCACTGGGTAATCAGCGTTTGCCTCGCTTCGGGAGAGCTAAGGTGAATTTCCGTCGGCAAGAGGATAAGCTCGCCGCCGCGGCCGAGAGCGAGCGCGGTTGAGAGGCTGCTAACCGAAAGCAAGCAGAAGATCGCAATGAGCGCGGCAGATAGCTGGCGTGATCGCATGGCAAGGAACTCGTTGAACGTGATAACCGCCTCGCGGGAGCCTGACCCTCCCCAATGGCGAACAGATCCGAATCACCGACAAACGGAACACCGCGACCGCTTTGTCGCGGCTTGGGCCACAGGCGTGACGCCCGACCCACGGCTAAAACAGCTCTTTGATCTCGCTCTTCCCGAAATCCACGAGCGGGAACGGCCGGCCGGCGGGGCCGGGCAGTGCGGTGTCGAGATCGAATCCCAGGCTCTTATAAATCGTCGCGACCACTTCGGCCGGTTCCACGGCCCGCTCGGCGGGATAACCCCCCTGTGGGTCGCTGCGGCCGATGGCTCGACCCCCCTGCACGCCGCCGCCGGCGAAATAAACACTGAAGCACTGCGGCCAGTGGTCGCGCCCGCCGGCCGGGTTGATGCGCGGCGTGCGGCCGAATTCGGCCAGATTGCAAACCAGCGTCTTCTCTAGGAGGCCGCGGTCCGCTAAGTCCTCGATCAGTGCCCCGTAAGCCTGGTCGTACATCGGGGCGACGATGTCGCGCATCCCTTCGATGCTGGTGAACGGCTTGCTGCCGTGAATGTCCCAGGTGATCTCGCCGAACACCGTGAGGAACGTGTTGACCGTCACGAACCGCACTCCTGCCTCGATCAGCCGGCGGGCCAGCAGGCAGCACTGGCCAAAGCGGTTGCGGCCGTATTTGTCGCGGGTTTGTGGCGATTCTTTGGCCAGGTCGAAGGCGGCACGGGCCTGGGGACTGGTCATCATTCGCCAAGCCGTTTCAAAGTTCGCGTCCATCAGCTTCGCGCTGGGACTGGCCTCAAACTCGGCCACTTTCTGCTCGACGACTTGCCGCATACGGCGACGGCGATCAAGCCGTACGTCGCCCAGTTCCTGTGGCGGCAACAGATCGGGCACTTTGAAGTTGGGGACGCTGGGATCGGTGTTCAGGACGAACGGATCGTATGCCTTGCCGAGAAAACCGGCGTCCTGGCCATGCGGCAGGTTGCCGCCAGTGGGCCCCATCACTTCGGGCAGGATCACATTCGGCGGCAGGTCGGTCTTTTGGCCGCGTAAATAAGCCAAGGCACATCCGGCATGCGGAGTGTTGATGCCGCCGCTAAACAGTCGCCCCGTTTGCAGCATCTGGTGCCCCGTGTCATGCACGGCCGCTGCGGTGTGGTAGCACGAACGGACGACGGAGAACTTGTCGGCCACCTGAGCGTGCCGCGGAAGAATCTCCGTAATCTGAAAATCCCCTTTGGTCGAGATCGGCTGAAAGGGTCCCCGAATCTCGGCCGCGGCGGCTGGCTTGGGGTCAAAGGTGTCCATTTGGCTGGGCGCGCCAAGATTGAAGATCATGATGACCGAGCGGTCGTCATGCTCCTTGCCAACGAGCCCCTGCTCTTTGGCCGCAGCCAAAGTCGGCAGCGAGAGGCCGATGGCACCAAGCGCCCCAGCTTCCAAAAAATCGCGGCGGGTGATTCCGTCGCAGGTGTGGGCGGTCCCCACGTCCGTTAACCTGAGCATGGCATGCCCCAGAGTGGCGGCCTGACGGGTGGCCCGAAGATGGTTCCGCCACGGTACCGTCCGTCCGGGCCGAAACACTCATTTGCGGCTCGCGACTGGCATCACCGCAACATTTTCAGCCTATCGCCCACCGCTCGAAAAATCAATTGTGCCATCGAGTTACGGCGATACAATCAACGTATGTACGACACGATCATCATCGGTGCCGGCCTGTCGGGTCTCGCCGCCGGCATTCGGCTCGCCTACTACGAGCAGAAGGTCTGCATCCTCGAACGCCACTACACCATCGGCGGCCTGAATTCGTTTTATCGCTTGCGGGGGCGCGATTACGACGTCGGCCTACACGCCGTCACGAATTTCGCCAGCCGGGGAGACAAAAAAGGCCCCTTCTCGCGGCTGTTGCGACAATTGCGGATGAGTTGGGACGACTTCGCCCTCGCGCCGCAAGTCGGCTCTTCCATCGCCTTTCCCGGCGTGCGGCTCGATTTTCACAACGACGTGCGGTTGCTCGCCAGCGAAGTAGCCCGCGAATTCCCGCACCAGAAGGACAACTTCCAGCGGTTGCTCGGCCAAATCGCGGATTACGACGACCTCAACCAAGAGATGTTCGAGCTTTCCGCTCGGCAAATCCTGGCCGAAACGATTACCGATCCGCTGCTCGTCGAAATGCTGCTCTGCCCCCTCATGTGGTATGGCAATGCCCGCGAAAACGACATGGATTGGGGCCAATTCTGCATCATGTTCCGCGCCATCTTCCTCGAAGGGATGGGCCGCCCTTTCGCCGGCATTCGGCTGATTCTTAAGAACCTCGTTCGCCGCTTTCGCGCCCTCGGGGGCGAACTCAAGCTGCGAGCTGGGGTCTCGCGGATCAAGGTCGAGGATGGCAGGGCCGTCGGCGTCGTTCTCGAAAATGGCGAGGAACTGTCGGCCCGCACCATCCTCTCCTCCGCTGGCTCCGTCGAAACGCTGCGAATGTGCGAAAACTTCGCAGCGCCCGAGCCAATTCGCTCAGGCCGGTTGTCGTTTGTCGAATCGATTTCGATTCTCGACCGGCCGCCAAAATCGATTGGCTGCGACAAAACGATCGTTTTCTTCAACGACTCTCCTCAATTCCATTGGCACACTCCCGAAACGGAGCTGTGCGACGTTCGCACCGGCGTCATCTGCTCGCCCAATAATTTCGCCTACGACCAGAGCGACGGCGAACTAGCTGATTCGCAAATCCGCATTACCGCGCTCGCCCATTTCGACCGCTGGCAGGCCCTGGGCGAGGAGCGCTACCAGATCGAAAAGCTCCGTTGGTACGACCGAATGGTCGCCTCGGCGGTCCGCTTTGTGCCCGATTTTCGCAGTCGAGTGATCGATACCGACACCTTTACCCCCACCACGATCCGCCGCTTCACCGGGCACGACAATGGGGCCATCTATGGTGCCCCGCGCAAGCAACTCGACGGCACCACCCCCGTTGCTGGTCTTTACATCTGCGGTACCGACCAGGGCTATGTCGGCATTATCGGTTCCATCATCAGCGGCATTAGCATGGCCAATCGCCATTGTTTGCGGGCTCCGGTCTGATTTGCGCCTCCGCTAACTGCCGTCGGCCAAACGACTTCCGTTAAAATTGCGCGAACCGGCTCCACCCCCACCCCAAGTCGCCGCCACTCAATTTTCCTCGACTTCCTCTTTCCCCTGGCGGGGGGAAAGGTCATACTTGGAATAGCTCCCAAGCTGAACCGGCGGCAGCCGGGCGGGTTTCAACGACCCGCGTCGCTCGTCTTTGTTTCCGACCGGCCTCCCCCCTCGGCTCGAACTTGGGACCAGATTCACTCCCTTTGTCGGGGCACCCCCGCCCCGCGGGCGTAACGGATTCCGCCTGACTGGCCGGCGCGAAAGCACTCTCCTTTCGTCCGGCTCAACTTGTCCTTTGCCTGGTTGGTGCCTTCCCGCCTCGCGCCGTTCGCGCGCGAACTTGTCAGTCTCGACAGGAACAGAGCCATGACCGCGTTCAAGAATTTTCGCAACCGACCCGACAAAGACCGGCGGCGCGACGAACCTCCTCAATCGCCGGCCCCACCCGGCGGCAATTCGTCGGCGACCGAACTGGGCCCGCAGCACATGGACATCCTGCGGGAAATCGAAGAAGAGGGCGAGCCGCTGTCGCTGGCCGAGGAGCTCGCCGAACTCGCCGAGCGTGGCGAACTGGACCAACCCACCGACGAAAAGCTCGCCAAGCTCAATAAGCAATCCGAGACGCACATCGCCGCGCTCCAAAAGATGAGCATGCCCCAGCTCATCGAAGAGGCCCGCAAGGAAAACCTCACGGAAGTCGCCGGCATGAAGCGGCAAGACCTGATCTTTCGGATTCTGAAAGAGCGGGTCAAGATGAACGGGCTGATGTATGGAGAGGGGACGCTGGAAATTCTGCCTGATGGTTTCGGCTTTCTGCGCAGCCCCGACTATCACTACCTCTCGTGCCCCGACGACATTTACGTCTCCCCCAGCCAGATTCGCCGGTTCGGCTTGCGAAATGGTGCCACCGTCAGCGGCCAGATTCGCCCCCCCAAAGAGAACGAGCGCTACTTCGCCCTACTGCGGGTCGAAGCAATCAATTATCAAGACCCCAACACCGCCCAAAACCGGGTCCTTTTCGACGACCTCACTCCGCTACATCCCGATAAGCGGATCGTCATGGAGCACGATCCCGAAGACCCCAGCACCCGCGTCGTCGATCTGGTCACTCCCATCGGCTTTGGCCAGCGTGGGCTAATTGTCAGTCCGCCGCGGGCGGGCAAGACGATCCTCATGCAGCGAATGGCCAAGGCGGTGCTGCAGAATTTTCCCGAAGCCTATGTCATTATGCTTTTGGTCGATGAACGACCGGAGGAAGTGACCGACATGGAGCGGCAGGTCAAGGGCCGCAATTGCGAGGTCATCAGCAGCACCTTCGACGAGCCCCCCGCCCGGCACGTGCAAGTCGCCAACATGGTGCTCGAAAAGGCGAAGCGACTCGTCGAATGCGGCATCGACGTGGTGATTTTTCTCGATTCCATCACTCGCCTGGCGCGGGCTTGGAACAGCGAATGCCCGCAATCGGGCAAGCTGCTCACTGGCGGCCTCGACGCCAATGCCCTGCAGCAGCCCAAGCGGTTTTTCGGCTCCGCTCGCAAGGTTGAAGAGGGAGGCTCGCTCACCATCCTGGCCACCGCCCTGGTCGATACCGGCAGCAAGATGGATGACGTGATCTTCGAAGAGTTCAAAGGAACCGGCAACCTGGAGATTCACCTCGACCGCCGCCTCGTCGATAAGCGCATCTGGCCCGCCATCGACATCACCAAAAGCGGCACCCGCCGCGAGGAAATTCTGATGGACCCGGACGAGTATCGCCGAGTTACCATCATGCGCCGCGTCTTGGCCGATATGGATGCTCCCAGCGCCATGGAACTGCTCGTGACGCGCCTCGTCAAAACCAAGACCAATGCCGAATTCCTGATGAGCATGAACATGAAGTAGCGCTGGTAGCGGCGCTAGCTTGCTAGCGCCGCCAGGGAGATCGTGCGATGGATCGCATACGCCGCACTGGCCAAACCTTGCACGTCGCCTTCGTAGCCCATGGCGCGCTCCCAATCCCACCCGAGCGCTGGGGGGCAACCGAGCGCGTCATTTGGAACCTGCATCGCGACAGCTCTCGCCAGGGCTTTGAGTCGGTCGTGATCAATACGGCCGATCACGATCAGATCCGCCTGCAATTGGCCCAGTGCCAACCCGACATCGTCCATCTCCATGCCGAGGCTCACCTCGCTCCCTGCCTCGACTATGCCCGTTCGCACGGCATGCCGCTGGTGCTGACGAGCCACACCGCCTGGCGGCATCATGCCGATCAGCCGCTGCCGGAACATCTGGCGGAACCGGCCCTCGCCTGCGATTATCTGATCGCCCTCAGCCCATCGCTGAAGCTCGCCTTCGAGCGCCGCGGTTGCCGGCATGTGCATTACATTCCCAACGGCGTTGATACCACGGTCTTTCGGCCGCTGCCAAAGCGACCCCGCACCGTACTGGCGGTGGGGCGAAACTCCAAACGGAAGAAACTGCCTGAAATCGCCAGGTTCTTCCTTGACTGGCCCGACTATCACCTGACGATTTGCGGCCCTGGTGCCGACGAGCCGCCGCGGCCTGAACTAGCCATTCCCCGCGCTCCCAACATCACCATCCTGGGGAACCAATCCGAGGCGGAAATTGCCCAGCTCACCGGGGAAAGCGAGTACTTCGTGCATCTGTGCGAGGTCGAGGCCTGTGCCTTGGTCGTCCGCGAGGCGATGGCTTGCGGCTGCAAGGTGTGGACGGTCCCCTACAACGCCCAGGGGCTGAAAAACGTCGCTCTTTCGTGGGAGTCCGCCCGCTCCGATGCCGATCTGGGCCGCCGCGCTGCCCGCGAAGCGGCCCAACTGCTGCATTGGCCGGCGATTGTCGGACAGCATGCCAATTTCTACCGCGCGATTCTCGCGCGCTCGGCGGCGGCCTGACTTGCCTTCCGGCAACTGCCGTTCGTTAAGTCTCGCCGCAGGCCAATTCCGCGGCGTGGGAAAGGCCAGCTTGCGACCAAAGTTTTGCGGCAATTACTTTACCCGGCCGGTGAGAATGCTAGAATGTGCCGCGCTCGCACTCCTCTCTCGTGTGGGCCGAAAATTTCTGTCGCGGCTTGTTTCTTGCGAGGTAGCTCATGGCTGACAAATGTGAAGACGAAGAATTGCGTGCCGGAATCAACCAGGCTCGCAAAAAGCCCCGAAATTTCGCCCTCGTCGCCAAAGGCTCGTCAGCCGTCAAGCTGATCGTCAGCAAAAAGCCGATCAAGGCTTCCGATGTCCAGAAGGCCAAGACCGAAGCCAAGGGGAACATCGTCGTCGAGGGAGTCGTCCAGGGAGAGGGAACCGAGCTAGTCTTTCAGACGGTGGGCGAGGAACCCAGCATCAAGGTGCTGACGATCAAGGAGCTCATCAACGAGCAGACCGGGCTGACTCTGAAGGCCCGGTTCCAAATGGTCACCGAGTTGCCCAAGGTGCTCGAAGACGACGACGAAGTCCCGGAAGCCCCGCCGATGCCCCCCGGGCCAACTTCCGAGGTGCCGCCCGAAGCCCCGCCGACCAAGCCCACCGCGGCCGACGAGGATTTGCTGATGATGCTCATCTCGGCGATGGGCAAACTTGGCCCGCGCATTCAAGAGGCGATCAAAAAGTTTCCCGACAAGCGCGAGGAGCTCGTCGGTGGCGTGGGCAATTTCCAAAAGCAGGTGAAGGCGAAGGATGCCGCCGGTGCCAAGGCGTCGCTGCTAGCGGTAAGCGAGCTGGTCAAAGGATTGATCGGCGATGCGCCCCCTCCTCCGAAGGAAGAGAAGCCCGCAGCCAATCCCAAGGCGGCCCAGTGGGAAAAAGAATGGGCGGCACTGGAGCCCGAGTATCTCGCAGCGCTCAAGACAGCCACCGACGACCTGGCTGGAAAGATGCGAGCGGTTCATGCCTATGCCACGGAGCAAGCCGAGGCCACGCAGTACGACAAGGCGTTGACCGCCCTTGCCCGCCTCCGCCCCTTGATCGAGCAGGCCGGCAAAGCCCAGCCCGAATCGGTCAGCGGCGACGAGGGGGAGTTCCAAGCCCTTTTCGAGAAGATCGAGCCTCGCTATCTGGAGATTCTGAAGCAAAACCCGGACAACGCTGGCGAGTTGCGCTCGACGATGGATTTCGCCAACGGTAAGGCGGATGAGGGGAACTACGAAAGCGCCGTCAGCTCGCTGAATAAGCTCTCTCGTCTGCTCGACGAGACCGAGGAAATGCTTCGCGAACAGGCGATCGAAGCCCAGATCGACGAAGAGGACGAGGGACGCGGGGTCGTAGCGTTTCGCAAGGCGCTGCTCACCTGGGATGCCGCTCGCAGCGCCGCTGTGAGCGAGCTGCGGTCGCTACAGGCCGTGGTCATCGGAAAATATCCCGATGCCGACGTGGACCGGCTCAGCGAGATTTTCGACACTGTCGATGAATCGCTGCACGACGCGCTGATCGATTGCATCAACGCCGAGGACGCGGAGGATCGCAAGTATTACAGTGCCATCGCGCTGGAGGCGGTGCGCGAATTCGAAGAAAAGATCGACGACAACGATCTCATTCAAGGCGTGGATCGCAATCCCTTCGATGAGAATCTGGAACTTGGAAAGCGGCTCAAGTCGGCCCTGTCCCAAGTCGCGACCTTCCTCAGATAACCCTCGTCCTCGTCGCTATTTCCCATTGAATCACCCCGCAGGAGTTTAATTGATATGACGCGCGTCGCCTCGCCTCAGACCGCCCCGAAGAAAGACGTCAACAAGCTCGAAACCGTTTGGATCGACTGGCTCAACCGAAGTAGCGGTGGCCAGGTCAGCGATTCGGATCAATACAAGGATCTCGTCGGCAAGCGGGGGGTCGAACTGCTCGAAGACCTCGATCTCGACCTCAAGCGGGCCAAGCAGTTGTATGCCCAGGTCGAAGTCGAGATGAAGCGCTTCGAGCTGATTCGGGGAATCGTCGCGGGGCCGACGGCGACTCAGGTCGATAAGCTCAAGTCCACCGCTTCGCTCGCCATCGGCAAGCGACTGTCGATTCCGAAGCTGAATGGCGAGGCGCTCGACGCGGTGGACAACCTGGTGCGGCGGATCAACAAAGCCTGCACCGAGGAAGTAGCGCCTGGCGCGGGAAACGTGCTCAAGGAACTGGCTGTTCTGGAGTCCTCCACCGAATTCAAGGCGGCCGACTCGATTTCTGGCGGCGCGACGACGACCTCGCTCAACGCGATCAAGGACATTTTCAAGGCCAAACCGATCAAGCTGACCGACGCCCAGCAAAAACTGGCGGCTCTCAAGCAGACCTGCCGCGAGACCGTTCGCGATCATCAAACGATCAAGGGCGAAATCGAGGCCGCCCAGCGCGAGCAGACGCGCGTCGCGGCATTTGCCGATGCCAAAGGACTTACGCCCGAGGCGTTGACGGCTCTGAGCACCCACATCAACGTCGCCGACGATTTCCTGCGGCAAGCGGCCAAGCTGGTTCCCGCGCCGCCAGCCAACAACACCCCCGCCGCGCTGGCGACTTCGGTGAGTGACTATGCCCGCGACGTGCGCGCCTTGCTGGCCAATTCTCAGACCGCTCGTGATAAGGCGGAAGCCTTTAATAGCCAACTCGGCACGCTGGGAACCGATCCGGTGAAGAAGAAGAACTTCGCCGAATTGACCAAGGCCCAGACCGACATCGAAGCCAATTACGATGCGGCCGTGTTGGCCGGCATGGCCCCGAATGCTGGCCGCAAAAGCACTTGTCTGGCTTACAAAATCGCGACCCTTACCGACCCGCAATTGACGGACGCCAAGAATTTCGCGGCCGAGATTGAGCGCGCCTTTGACGCCCTTTACCAAACCTGGGACACCAAGCGAACCGAGGCGGGCAAACTCATCAAGTTTGGCATTCAGCTCAGCGCCGCGACCGAGATTTCCGAGGATGAAGAACTCGGCGGTGTCGATTCGCGCAGTGAAGCCGCCAAAGAGATGCAGGAGAATGCCGCTTGGTGCGTGAAACACTACGACACGGCCATCGCCGCCGCCAAGAAGCGGCACTATCAAGAGGCGATCAATGCTCTGACCAAGGCGGTGGATGGCGAGGGAAAGTACAAGGGGCTGACCGCCCTGCAAACGGATGCCGCCAATGCCTTGAAAGACACGAAAGCCAGTCCGCAGGACATCGAGAACCGCGCCCGGGCCTTCAACACCGCCCTGGGAGATATCACCGATAAGAGCCGCATCCGCTTCGATAAGGATGCGATGAAGCTGATGATGGGGGCGGGAATCACGACCGACGAGGAGGGAGATCTGGTCTATAGCGAGCAGTTCCGGGCCATGCAGGCCGAGCTCGAAAAAGGGCTAACTATGTGGCACGGCCTCTGCGATAAGGGGGTCGATCCGTTCAAAGCCGCCGAGCGGGCGTTCGAAGGAATCCCCGAGAATTTCTGGCCCCCCGAGGCGGTCCGCGTGATCGCCCTGTTCCGCAAAGCGGAAGGGGAATTCGCCGCCGAGCGCGAAGCCGCCGAACTGGAAGCCGAGCTGAAGAGCGGCGCGCTCGGCAAGCTGGAAAAAGTGATCGATTTCACCTCCGAAACGATCCTCAAGGACGGATCCGAGCGGGCCAAGGATGTTGCGGACGGCATGTTGGCCGGCTTCTCCACGTTCTTGGAAAACAAAATCGGCAAAGAAGCATTCGACAAGCTGAGCAAAGAGCAAATCAAGGACCAGGCCACCGAGCACTTCAAATCCGCCAAAATCGACCTGGGCAAGGCCAGCGATGCGCTCGGCGGTCTGGCGGCTGGGCTGGGCGCGATCAACGGCGCTTACAAAGTTGGCAAGGATATCAAGGACATCGTCGGAAAGACGCAAGAGATTAATGGCTTCGATCCGGAAACGGAAAGCCCGGTCAAGCTCAAGATGAACGAGTTTGAACGCAAGCGAGCGATTTGGCATCTCGTCAGCGACATGGCCGATACCGTCATTTCCGCCCTGGGTCCGGCGACGGAAGCGGTTCCCGCGCTAAGCCTGTTGGGCGACTGCAAGCAACTGGCCATCGATGTGGCGGATGCCTACCAGTACTTCTCGCGACTCAAAGAGGTGAAGGCTCTCAAAAACACGGCCAAGCTCGATCCGGAAACTCTGGCCGAACTGGCTCTCGCCAATGAAGCCGATAAGCTCGGCCTCTTGGGGGCGGAGAAGACCTTCAGCGCGGCGATGGCGATCGTCAAGATCATCGGCGGCGGCCTCGATCTGGGTGGCATCACCGCGGCCGCGGGCTTTGGCGTTAAAGCGGGGGCGACCGTGCTGACGTACTGCGGCAAGGGGGTTTTCGCGCTGATCAAGTGGAACGACCGCCGCAAGGCCGTCAAAATCTTGCTGGCCGCGCGGGCCAATCCGACTGACATTCTCTATGTCGAGCCGGTTTTCGAGAAATGCACGATGTATTCGCGCTTTCTGCTGGCGGACGGCGCGCTCAACGGCGATACCTGGTGCCGGCGCTACATCATCTCGCGTGGCGTGAGCGACACCGACCTCGACAATCCCAACACGAGCTGCGCGATTTTGCGGGAGTATCTCAACGTCACTTTCGAGACGATGTCGGGTGACGCCCAGGAAGATGACGATCTGGGAACCGCCAAGCGCGAGAAGAAGGAAAAGGCGAAGCAACCCTCGGAAGAAGTCGATTACAACAGTGCGTGGCAAGCGACGACGGTCGATCCAACTCCTGGTGCGTTCCAGACGAACTACAACGGGGCAATTGGCGGCGGGCTCGCGCCGAACAAGGGGGGGCTCAAGCGGGCGCTCAAGGTGCTGACTGACTTCGTCGCCGCTCGCGACCAAACCCTGACGCTGATCGACGAGTTCAACGACGCTTACACCGATTTCGAGAGCGCCGTGACGAGCGGGACGGACATCGATACCGCCGCCCAGAACGCTGAAGAAAAGCTAGCGGCCGCGCTCGACAAGGCCGCCGAAACGGCCGGCTGCGTGAGCCAATGCTCGGCGGAATTCGTCTCGGGCTTCGTGCCGCTGTCCGTCCAAAAGGACGCGAAGAAGAAGCCCAAAATTCACGCCGCTTTCCAAACCTATCTGCAAGAGCTGCGCGAGGCGGTGGCCTTGGAGTACGACCCGATTGCCGACTTCCGCAACGAAGTCTCGAAAAAGGCGATGTCGTTGTCGCTGAAAATGAAGTCGGACGACCCCAATCTGGAAAACTCGGTTCGCGACAAGTTCAAGGAGCTTTCGGAAACGACACGCGACGCGATCAACACCACGAATCTGGAGGTTGAGCGATTGATCAACGAGCAATGGGCCACGCTGAAAATCAGTTCCAAGATTGGCGGCAGCGGGGTCCGGGCCAAGATCGAGAAGAAGGCCGCCACGAAGCTCGGAATTCCTGAAACGGACATCCACAACGCGGTGGAAACGCGCTTCACTGCCGTCAAGCGTCCCATCATGCAAACGGCCTTCGGCATCGGGGCCAAAGTAACCACCGAAAAGATGACCCAGTTGGAGGAGGCGAACAAGGAACGCGATCAAAAGAAGAAGGCCAAGGCGATCAAGAAGATCGACGAAACCGCCAAGAAGCGGATTCAGAAGGAAGCGGTCGAGTTCTCGATCGAGAAAGCCAAGCAATTGCTGGCCAGCGAGTTTGACGCGGCGGTGGGAGAAATCTTCGCCTCCAAGGCACCTGGAACCGCCAAATACGTACACAAGACCCCGGTCGAGCTCACTCGCGAGTATTGGCACGCCGAAAAGAAAATCCTTAAGGGCGAGAAGAATTGGAAGTTCGTCAAAACGGGTGTCGGCCCGGCAATGGATGAGTATTTGCAGGCCAAGGCGAATTGGGAATTGCTCCCGAAGGATGATCGCTTGCAAGGGGACTACAACGGGGCGTATGGCAGCTTGCTGAAAAAGCTGAATAACATTCCGCTGCTCCGCGAGGATGGGGTCGAATTGCCGGGGCTCAAGGCTCTGAAGAACGAGTTGATTCGGCTGCTGAAGGAGGAGAAATCGGAGTTCGATCGCCGGATCAACGATCCTGCCGAGGAAGACCCGAAGCAGAACCAGTCGGATGGTTGGGTGGTGTCCGATTCCAAGTTGAACTCCTGGCCCATCGATCAAGATGGCTGGGTGCTGATGCACGACCTGGCCGAAAAGCACGGCTGGGAAGGGCACAACAGCAAGCGATCCTTGGGTCGCTATTTCCGCCGCTTTGGCGAAGCAATGCAGGAGTTCCGCGATGCCGCTCCGGGCACTGAGGAATCCGCGGCTGCCAAAGTGTCGGCCCGCAAATATGCGACCGAGCTCAAGAACGAGCTTTCCTCGTGGGATCCCAACAAGAAGATGCTGCGGACCAAACCCGAGCACAAAGGAATCATGAAATACAAGACGGTCATGATCACCCGCCTGACCGGCATCTTGTCGGGCGAGTTGGCGTAGTTCGCGGCCCGACGAATCAGGTCGGCCGCGGCACCGTTCCGTCTGCCGGCTTATCGAGCGGCTTGTAAGCATCAATTGGCGAGGGGGGCGATTTGTAATTGATCGTCCCCTTCGCGGCCCGATCCTTCCAGTTGGCGATGGCGGGCTTCTGGTCTTCGGGTTTCCTGTCGGGGCGATAGAACTCCATCGCCCCGGTAATGGCGAACAGATTCTGAAAGGCCAGCACGCGCACGTCCATCTGGTCGTGCTCCAGCATCTTGACTAGCTCGGACGCCGAGCCTGAGACCAGCTGATCGGAACTATAGCCCACCAGCAGCGTCTCGATCTCGGCCGCCTCGGCGGGCCGCAATCGTTCGAGGGTCTCCAGCAGCGCCGTGCGGCTGGTTTCGCTCCGCGCCAGGGCATGCCTGAGGGCGGCGAATTCGCCGGCCCAGAACGAGTATTGACGCTGATCGGAAAGTTCCTTGAGGGCGGAATCGAACTGATCTAGGGCAGCCAGACAGCGGGCGGCAAGGGCCCGGACATTCACCCGGCGATCCTGCGTCTTTTCGAGCAGCGACAAAACCAGCGGCCGGTCGGCCGCCAGGGCTTCTTCGAGCACCAGCGAGGATTCGCGATCGATGGGGGTGATGCTCTTCGCGTCGATCCACTCGGGCGAGGCGAACGGGCCGAGCGTCTCGGCCGGATCGGCACCCACGTAAACCCGCACATGATGCGGCGGAATCTCGACCCGCTCCTGGCCCGCTTCGTGCCAGGCCACGCGGCCGCTGGTGGTGAAAATCTCTACCACCGGAATTGGCGGGCCAGCTTTGAGATCGACACCGGGGGCCAGATACCGCTTCACTTGAATTGCCAGCACCGAATCGGCATCGATCAGGGTCGCTAGCCCCTGGACCCCCGCCAGATCGAGTTCGACCTGGGCTCCCGCGCCGCCCGCGGTCACCACCAACAACCGGCCGTATTCAACCGAGAGCCGCGAAGCGCCGCTTTCACCCGGTGGATCGAGTCGCACGGCTGAATCCCCCGCCAGCGTAATTTGCACGCCCGATGCCAAAGCCACTTGCGGGCGAAACGTCGGCAGCGCGACCAGCCTCATGCCGGAGGTGAGAATGGCCCGCGGTGGCAGGCGCAGCCACTCGCCATCGGCGGCGACAAAGTGGGCCAGAATCTGCTCGTCCGACAAGAAGCTGGCCACCTTCACTTCGTCAGCCGGCGGCTTGGGCTCGGCGACAATGGGGGGAGCCGGGATCGGGGTCGGAACGGGGGCCGGCGTCGGAACTGGCATGGGGCCGGGTTCCACGGGGGGCGTGGCCGGCGGATCGACCGGCGGAGCGGGAACTGCCGGCCGAACGGGCATCGGCTCCACCGGAGGCATGGGCATCGGGGCGGAATCGCCGTCCCCCTCAGACATCGGCGGGGGAACTTCCACGGGAACCGGCGGCGGCGGAGTCGGCACCGGGGGAGCGGGAATAACCGGCGGCGGATTGATCACCACCGGCTGGCCGCCACCCAAGAGCTTGGCGATGGGATGCGAGCCATCAAACGGACCCAGGAGCCGCAGACCGATGGCCAGGAGCAACACAACTGCGACCGCGACCGCGATCCATTTGCCCACGCCTTCTTTTCGACCGGAACGCAGGTAGTCGGGCACCTCGGCCAGGGGCTGATCGTCGCCGGCAGTGGCGGGTTGCGCGGTGCTCGCGGGGCGGGGAGCCGCGGCTTTGGCGACCGGGGTCGACCTTTCACCCGTTCCAAGGGCGTAAACGCGGTCGCGCAATTGTGGCGGCACCTCGGCTGCTTTGCCGAGGACGATGGTCAGCACCTGGTGGGTACACGCGACTTCCGCGAGGTGAGCATCGGATTCCAGGCAGACCCGCTCAAAATCGCCGACGCGATCCTGCGGCAGCTCGCTATCGAGATACTCGGCCACGGTATTCGCGTCGCTTCCCAGCCCTTTGCCATCGAGCTTGGGGGCATTCATCCGCACCTTTTTGGTGACGGTGCGAATCTTCTGCACCAGATCGGTCGCGAAGGTGCTCTCGTCGATCTTCTTTCCCAACAGCTCGGCATCGGCCGGGTCGAGCACGTTGTCGAGCCAGGCGAGCATGGTGCGCAAGGTCAAACGCATGGCGATTCTCCGCGCGACGAAATTGGGGCCTCATGGAGAGTAGTGACAAAGCCGGCCCGCCGCCGTAGCGGAATTTTTGAGAATTCGCCGAGAGGAGTGCCGTAAGTGCATGGCGAATAAGACTTTGCGGCGATTCCAGCCGCGTGGAATATTCATTCCGCCGCTGCTATTTTCGCCAGGTTCCGCCATAGGCCGCGGCAACCGCCAAAACTTGCACCAGAGCCAGGGCGGCAGGGTGCAAAGTCCACGATGAGCTGGGTGCAACCAAGCCGCTCGGTGCCGAAAATCGCGGGGGACGTGGCGAATTTTGCCAGTCGCTCATTCGCTCCCACCCATTCGCGGTGCGCCGCCAACCGTCGTCGATCGAGGTCGCACCATCGGCAAAGGCGGTGCTGCCGACCGCAAAAAGCAGAGCGGCCAAAACCGCGAATCTGAAGTTCGAAACGCCGATTCGTCGCGAAGTTTGTGGCATGAAGGCCACTCGTTGCATCCTGAATGCCAGCTTCTCGGCTTGGCTCGCGATGAGTGCAGTAAATCATTTTGCACCATAGACTTGCGACGATTTTTCGCACCGCGGCGGCCATATCCCACGTTGCCTTTTGGCCACCTTCCACGCAATGCCCACGGGCGATTCGGCAACAGAGGCCGAATCGCCACGGCGCGTACACTTTGCCCTGCCAGCCTTGTTTGCCCAGAGCCAGAGCGTGTCCTAGGTTTGCAGGTGTCGGCAGGGGCGGATTGCTGAACCGAAACGGGCCTGCCTGCCGGGCCTCCCCCTCAAATCTCTTGACGCTGGACCTGGAGCCGAGGAATGACCGCGAAGCCTGCCCCCGGACTGAAAGAACTGCTGCACACGGCACAACTACCGGCTCTGCCGCAAAGCGCGATTCGCTTGCTCGAACTCTCGCAAAACCCCGACAACGGCCCGGCCGAATTCGCCCAGCCGATCGAAGCCGACCCCGGTCTGACGGGCCAAGTGCTCAAGTTCGTGAACTCGTCGTACTTTGGCTTCTCGCGCGAAATTTCGAGCGTCAAGCTGGCGATCACGCTCGTCGGCATTCGCACGATCAAGAATTTCGCCCTGTGGAGCGCGGTTTTCAGCCTGATGCCCAATCCCAAGTGCGGGCCGTTCGACCTCAAGAGCCTGTGGCAAGATTCGCTCCGCCGTGGCCTGTTTGCCCGGGCGTTTGGCAAGCTGCTGGGCCAAAAAGAGGCCGAAGAGCTGTTCGCCGCCGCCCTGTTGCAAGACATGGCGGTGCCGCTCTTGGCCAAAGAGCAGCCGCAGCGTTATTTGAAGCTGCTCGAATCGCGCAACGAAGCTCGTCTTTCGGACCTGGAGCGAGCCGAGTTTGGCTGGACCCATGCCGACGCCGCCGCCTACATGGCTCGACACTGGAGCCTGCCCGAGGAATTCGCCCGCCTGATCGAGGCCCACACTAATCTCGACGCCCTCCTTGCCGAGAACTCGAAGGACACCGGCAAGCTGGCCGTTTCGCTGTCTGCCCTACTGCCGGCGAATCAGGACCAAAACTGGAGCGAGCGGGAGAAGTTCCTGGCCGCCTATGGCAAGCTGGCGACGGGCCGCGGCACCGCCGAGCAGATGTTCGCTCAAGTCGACAAGGAATTCGCCGAGTTCGCCCCGGTGCTCAAGCTGGCGGTGCCGGCCAAATCGCTGACGCTGCACCTGGCCGACGCCACCGCCGCGGCCGCCAAATAGCGCGGCGCTGCATGGCGGCCAATCGGGAGTATGATGTGGAGGTTTGCGGTTCGTGCCCGGACACGAACATGCGCTCACTTTCGCGGAGTTCTCCCCATGTCGCGCCGGTTCGTGTTGGTCGTCTTGCTCCTCTGCTCCGTTCCCGCCTTCGCCGCCGAGCCGTTCATTCCAGCCGGACTGGTGAAGCTGCCCTCCGAGGCGACAATCGGCCCGATGTCGGCCGTGGCGATCGATCAGCAAGATCGCCTCTACGTGCTTCATCGGGGCACTCCGCCGCTGCTCGCTTTCGATGCCGATGGAAACTATCTCCGCGGCTGGGGGGCCGATCTCTTCAAGGTGCCGCACGGCTTGCGAATCGATGCCGACGGGCATGTTTGGACCACCGACAACGGCAATCACGTGCTCCGCAAGTTTGACCGCGAGGGGAAATTGCTTGCGACGCTCGGAACGCCCGGCAAAGCCGGCGGAGGGAAAGATGGCTTTCGCTCGCCCGACGACGTCGTGTTCGACACCGCCGGCAATCTATTCGTTGCCGATGCAGGGAACGGCCGGATCGTCAAGCTGTCGCCGAGCGGAGAGTTTTTGCTGGAGTGGGGTAAAAAAGGGAAAGCATCCGGGCAATTCGCCACGACCCACGGTCTGGCGATCGACAAGCAAGACCGCATTTACGTGGCCGATCGCGGCAACAAGCGGGTGCAGGTGTTCGATTCGGCCGGCAAGCATCTCGCCGATTGGTCAGGCTTTGGCAATCCATTTGGCCTCTTGATGGTGGGAGACGAATTGCTTGCCACCGAGGGGGATATTCACCGCGTGTTTCATTTGGGGCCGGACGGCAAAATCGTCACCGAATGGGGCGATCCCAAAATGCTGCTCCTGCCGCACTTCATGGCGGTCAACTCCCAAGGGGTGCTGTTCGTGGCCGAAGTGAACGGCAAGCGGGTGCAGATGTTTCGCCGCCCATGAAGCCGGCTAATTTTTCCTTCCGCGAGAGGACCACTCGATGTTCGCACAGCGAAAACTCGTTGCCGGTTTGTTGATGGGGGTCTTGCTGGGTGCGGTCGCCATGCTGGCCGTGGGAGACCTTCCCCGGTTGCACGCTCAGCAGCCCGGCGAGCCGACTCCTGATCCGGAAATCAATTGGATCTATTTCTGGCGACACCAGTGGTGGAAATTGCGCAAGGCGGAGGAAAACGAAATCACAGAGGCGACACCGAAAGTCGGCGTCGAGATCATGTTCGACACCGCGGCGAACACGATCATCTATGCCTCGCCGGAAATGAACACCATCGCGGCCGCCCCAATGCCGCCATTCTATTCGCTCCGGTCGATTCGCAATGGCGACGAGTACGTGGTGTTCAAGTTTCATACCCGCACCGGCGAAACGTGGGAATGGCTGCAAGGGAGCCAGTGGTCGAAGGTGGCCGATCCCCAGCCCGGCAAAGGAGCCACCTACGAGCTCTTGCTGACTCCCCTGGCCGACGACAAGTACAGTGCCCTGCGACTCAACCAGCACAACGGCATCACCTGGACCTTGGCCAACAACCCCGACGGCGGCAGCAAGTGGGTGCGCTTGACGGAACCGCAATAGGTGCGGGGGCAGCAGGATCGCCAGGTTGGTGCGAGGTGGCACGTCCCACGCCCGGCGGACAGACTGCCCGGCGAGAACCCCCTCCAATGGGGCATGGCAGCGGCTCAATTAGTTATAAAATGCATTTTGCACGACCATTTTTCCCCCCGATTATCGGACCTAAGTGATTGATGTAAAAAGACTTGCAGCAATGCTAGTGCGCGGGAGCCGATAAGCGATCTTCACATTTCTCCCCTCCTATTTCGTGTGGCTTATTCGTCGGTCTGAGTGCTCTGCCAGACCTCAGTTCTCGGGTTGAATACCCCCCTCGCAAGCCCCACTTGGGCGTGCCGTTCCTTCGCCTCCAAGCGCCCCTGCGGCGTGGGCATGACACCCGAAATTTGCGAGTGGACGGCCCACTAAGTGCCTGCCCCCTAATGTACTATACATAACATCATTTGTCAAGAGGCCGCTGCGCGGATTTTCTGGGCCCCGGAGGGCGGGGCGAGGTTTGCGTTACCAGCGTCAATCGGCCATGATTGCCCGCGGGTCGCATTGCTCAACTTTCCCCTGGAGCCCGCCATGAAAATCGTGCCGGTTGTCGCCGCCGCGCTGCTGTTTGGTTCGCTTGCCGCCGCGCAAGAGGTCAAACGTGACATCCCCTACGCCAATCCCCCCGCCGACCGGCAAGTGCTCGATATTTATGCTCCCGCCAACGCGAAGAAGCTGCCAGTCGTGTTTTGGATTCACGGCGGCGGGTGGCAAACGGGCGATAAGACGGGCGTGCAAGAGAAGCCACGAGCCTTTGTCGAAAAGGGCTTTGTTTTCGTCGCCACGAACTATCGCCTGCTTCCCAAGGTGGAAATGGAAACGATCTTTCGCGACGTAGCCAAGTCGCTCGGCTGGGTTCACGCTCACATTGCCGAATACGGCGGCGACCCGGAGCGAATTTTCGTCATGGGGCATTCGGCCGGGGCACAGCTCGCGGCACTGCTGTGCATCGACGAGCGTTATCTCAAAGCTGAGGGAGTGCCATTTTCTGCCCTAAAGGGCTGCGTGCCGGTCGATGGCGATACCTACGATGTGCCGGCGATCATCGAGACGGCCGAGACGCGCCGCCGCGCGCATGGCCAGCCGCAAGCGACATTCGGCCATCGCGAGAAATTCGGCAACGACCCGGCGAAACATCGCGACTATTCCGCCGTCACGCACGTCGCCCAAGGGAAGGGGATTCCTCCGTTTCTGGTGCTCTATGTGGCCGAGCATCCCGATGTCACCGCGCAGGCGCAGCGGCTGGGTGCGGTGCTCAAGGACGCGGAGGTTCCCGTGACGCTGCACGGCGCGAAGGAAATCAACCACACCAAGATCAATGCCAATCTGGGCCTCGCCGATGACCCGGTGACCAAGGTGCTATTCGAATTCGTGGATGGCGCGTTAAAGCGATAGCCCCCTCGTCGAATTTCTCCCTCTCCTAAAGGGAGAGGGGATGGAACCGGCGAAATCCTCAATGGGGCCGTTAGCCCTCAGAACGGCCAGTGCTTGCCCAGGGCGGCCTGCTGCAGATCGCGCAGACCGCGGATTCCTTGCCGTGCCAGCTTGAGCAGGGCGGCCAGGTCGTCGTCGTCAAAGGTCGCCTCTTCGCCCGTTCCTTGAATTTCGACGAACCGCCCGCTGCCGGTCATCACGACGTTCATATCCACTTCGGCCGCGACATCCTGGGCATAGTCGAGGTCGAGCGTCGGCTTCCCCGCCACGATGCCAACGCTGACGGCGGCAACGCTATCGGTCAACGGGAACTTCGCCGGGTCGGGCAGCTCCTTTTGCACCACGCGGAGGGCATCGACCAGGGCAATGCAGGCTCCGGTGATGCTCGCGGTGCGCGTGCCGCCGTCCGCTTCGAGCACGTCGCAATCGACGGTGATCGACCGCTCTCCCAAGGCGTCCAAATCGACGACCGCCCGCAAGCTGCGGCCAATTAGCCGCTGGATTTCGGTCGTCCGGCCATCGATCTTGGCCCGTTCGCGGGCCTTCCGCGGCCGCGTGCTATGCGGCAGCATGTTGTATTCGGCGGTGATCCACCCCCGCCCCTTGCCGACCATCCAGGCCGGAACCGAGTTCTCGACGCTGGCCGTGCAAAGGACCGAGGTTCCTCCCGCCTGATAGAGCACGCTCCCCGGCGACATGCGCGTGTAGCCCCGCTTGATTTTGACGGGGCGCAGTTCGTTGGGCTTACGCATGAAATTCGCGCCGCGACCCGCGACGCCACCTGGATCGAAAACACCTCGGACGAAGTTGGAGGTGCTTAACTTAATCGGACGGCTGCGGCGAGGCAAAGGCGGGCGCGATTGATATTCGCCGCCAAGAGGCGCATGCCATCGCCAGTGCTACCACACCACCAGCAATCCGGCGTGTGCGCCGTGGGCAAAAAGAGCCCCTTCGGTATCGAGCGCGGTGCCACTGTTGGCATTATTCGTGAAATCGAGCTGTTCGAGCGCCAGGGCGATTTGCTCGATCCACATCACGCCGTAGCCCCCTTCGAGCGAGATGCTGTCGGTCAGCTGCATTCGGCCGGTGAGCCACAAATCGCCGACGAAGGCGACATTGCCGCCGGTGGTTTTGGTGTCTCGCAGCACGGTCCCTTCGTCATTCCCCACGAAATTGCGCTGGAAGGAAGCATTGCCATAGACCCCCGCCTTGCCGAGGATTTCCAGGCCGAACGAGCCGTAGGTTTGCCGCAGCCGGCCGCCAAGTTGGCCGCCGTACAAGTCATTGCGCGTCTTCACCTGATAGATGCTTGTGCCGGTGATGTCGCTCACCGAAGTGATGCGAAAGCGCTCGTTCACGTTCACATAGCGAAATCCGGCGAGCCACGCGAAATTCTGATTCAGGCTGCGAATGCGGTTCAGTTCGCCGTTTTGCATCGACGAGCGAAACTCGGCCACCACGGTGTTGGCCCGCAGAAAATCGAAACCAACCGTTTGGCCCAGGCTGTCGGGCAACTCCAGGTTGTCTCCCGTAACGATGTCGGTGTCGTTCCAGGCATAAATGCCAAAATAGGTTGCTTCCCAGGCGACGAACTGATCCCAGTCGTAGCCGATGACTCCCCGCGGCCCGACCATCGGGTCGAACGAGACATCGCTGGTGCGGAGGACGCTGTTGTCGGTGTTCGGCGGCGGCGTGGCATTGAGCACCACCGCTTGATCCCGGGCGCGATTGTCCCGGTCGAAATAGATCGCCTCGACCTCCCCATACCAGCCCGACGGCCAACAGACCCAGCCATTGGAAGCCGGTGCAACCGCCGGAACCGCCGCGGGCTGCAGTGCGTAATAGGGGGTGGCGGTCGTCGGTGCGGCCGTTGCCGGCATCAGCCGCTGGAGGACGGTCGGCGGCGTGGCCGGCATGTAGGGGTCGAAATTGGGGGTCGCCGGCGGTGGAGTTCCAACTGCATAGGGAGGACTGATGGCGGCTCGGCTATCGGCGATGGTGACGGGAAAGCGCACGCGCAGGCTGTCGTCGGCCGCCAAGATAGGCGCAACCGATAGCCCCAGCAGCGATATCGCCACGATTGAACGCACCATCCCGCTCCCATTTCGGCCCGCCAGCGCATTCCCGCGCGCCAGCGGGGCGAGGATGTACCAGCGGCTAAGTCGATTGGTCAAGGTCAATCGCTCCATTTCATACCCAGGCTTTGCCCTGCCGCCCGAACGTAAATGCAGGCAGCGAGCGGAGTTGGGGCCGATTGCGTGTTGCGGCTTGCCGGCAAAAGGGCTAGATTGAGCCGCGATCAGACGGGTAGCGTTTGGTAATCGTCGGATCACGAAAACCGGGAAAGGTCTAGGGATGATGAAACGTCTTGCCGCGTTGTTTTTGGTCACGTTTGCCGCCACTCCGATGCTGGCAGCCAAACCGGAAGATTTAGGCGACTTGATCCCGAAGGGCTTCAACCCGCCAACCCTGGCGGAACTTGAAAAACAGGTAAAGTGGGTGGACCGGGATGTTGTCGATTCGCTGAAGCTCTTGCGCGAGCGGCAGGCGGACGAGAAGCCTGCCGGAACCGTCGCCCAGGCTTTGGCGGCCAAAAACGTCTCTCCCCAGGCCAATAAGGCCATTCTGAGCGTCCTCGGCCGCTTGCCCGCCAACGAAAAGACCGACGTGGACTGGGATGCCGAGTGGAAGCGACACATCAACTTCGACGTGAAGAGCACCAATCCCGTGCTTTTCAGCTCTGTTTCGGAATCGGACGTGAATGGCCTGACTGGTTTTGGCCTGTTCTCATTCGATTGGAATTTCAACGCCTTCGCATCCAGCGACACGGTGAAATCATGGCAATCGAGCGAGGATCACCTCTACGACAAGGTGGTCATTCGCGACGATCTGGTCTGGTCCGACGGCACGCCGATTACCGCCCACGACGTGGAGTTCAGCTTCAAGCTGATTATGACCGAGAGCGTTCCGGTGCCGGCCGTCCGCAGCGGTACCGACAAGCTCAAGTACGTGAAGGCGTACGACGATCACACGCTGGTCTATTTCCATCAGGAATCGCTGGCAACGAACGACTGGAACGTCAATTTCCCTGTCATTCCTCGGCATATTTACGAAAGGACCTGGGCGGCCGATCCTTCGCTCGCCACCAGCGACGAGCACATCAAGTACGAAAAAGACCCGGTTTCCGGCGGGCCCTATAAAATCGCCAGTCGCTCGATTGGGAGCGAGATCGTGCTGACTCGCCGTGAAGAGTACTACATGCACGAGGGGAAGCAGGTGCGCGATAAGCCCTATTTCAAAACGATCAGGTTCAAAGTGATTCAAGAGCCAGGTGTCGCGTTTCTGGCCCTCAAGGGAGGGGACATCGACGACCTGATCCTCACGCCGCAGCAATGGCGAACGCAAACCACCGATGACGATTTCTACAAGAATTGCACCAAGGTCTATGACACCGAATGGGTCAGCTTCCACTTCCTCTGGAATTGCCAGAATCCCATGTTCGCCGACAAGCGAACTCGCTGGGCGATGACCTACGCTTTCGACCACGAAGAGATGCTCAGAAAGCTCCGCTATAGCCTCGATCCGCCCGCCAACGGCATCTTTCACCCGGCATCTCCGTGGGCACCTCCGTCGTCCGCAACGTACATCAAACGCGATTTGGACAAGGCCGAGGAACTGCTTGATGCCGCGGGCTGGAAAGACAGCGATGGGGACGGCATTCGCGATAAGGTGGTGGATGGAAAGAAAATCAAGTTCGACTTCGGCATTCTCTGCGCCAGCCGGCAAGACCGAATCGACATCTGCAACCTGCTCAAGCAAAATCTGAAGGAAGTCGGCATCGAAGTGACGGTGCGTCCGCTCGACTTTGCCGTCTTGCAGCAGAAGCTGCTGGAGCACAGCTTTGAAGCGTCCTTCGGCGGATGGGGCACCGGAACCGACCCCGACACCAGCGAAAATATCTGGGGGACCAACCAGGAGCGCAACTACGGGTTCTACTCGAACCCCGAAGTCGATAAGCTCTTTGCGGCCGGCCGCAAAGAATTCGATAAAGAGAAGAGGCGGGCCATCTATCAGAAGATTCACACGCTTATCGCCGAGGATCAGCCCTACACCTGGCTGTTCTATCAAAACGCCTACTATGGGTTCAATAAGTCGATGCGTGGCTATGTTTTCAGCCCCCGCGGACCTTATCACTACAGCCCTGGCAGCGGCAGCTTGTGGAAGCCGGTGATGAAGTAAGGTCGCGCAGCCAATTCGCGGCCCGACTGGCCGCCCCTTCCGACCCGTAGCCGACGTATCGCCCGTCATGGTCAGTTATTTGATTCGCCGGCTCCTACTCGCGGCGCTTACGCTGCTGCTGGTCACGTTTGTCGTCTATGCGCTGATCCGCAACATGCCGGGCACGCCGCTGACGCTCGACCTGGCCACCGCCGATCCCAGCAAGCGAATCAGCAAACAGGAAGAAGAACGCTTGAAGCGGACTTATGGCCTCGATAAGCCGTGGTACATCGGCTACTTCGTCTGGTTACGCAAGGTTGCTCCGCCGAACTTCGATCTGGGCTACTCGATGTTCGAAAAGGAGCCGGTTTCCCGCAGCATCGCCAAGCGACTTGGCCCCACGCTGCTTTTGTCGGGAACCTCGCTGTTTCTGGCTTATGTTCTGTCCGTGCCGCTGGGCCTTTACTTCTCTGGTCGCAGTGGCCGGTGGGAAGAGCGCACCCTGAGCCTCGGAATGTACATGCTCTATTCGCTGCCCAGCTTTGTCGCGGCGCTGATGCTGCTGACGTTGTTTTACCAAAAGCTCGGTGGCACGGACTGGGAGTTGCCGCTGCAGGGGATGTATAGCAGCAATTTTTCGGAGTTGTCCTCCTGGGGCCAACTGGTCGATATTGGCCGTCACTTGATATTGCCACTGGCCTGTCTCACCTACGGCGGATTGGCTTACGACAGCCGCTTCATCAAGGCCAACATGGAGGAAGCGTTGCGACAGGACTATGTGCGCACCGCGCGGGCCAAAGGGGCCGGCTACTGGCGGATTGTTGTGGTCCACGCCTTCCGGAACACGCTCATCCCCTTCGTGACGCTACTCGGTCTGTCGCTCCCCGCGCTCCTCAGTGGTGCGGTTATTCTGGAAGGAATTTTCGGCTGGCCAGGAATGGGGCAACTCTTCTTCAGCTCGATCGGTCGGCGCGATTATGACGCAATCATGGGCCTGACCCTGATGTTCACGACGCTCACGCTGCTCGGCCAATTGCTCGCCGATATTTTGTACGCCTTCGTCGATCCCCGAGTAACCTACCGCTAACGAATCTTCCGCCCGCAAGATGAGTGTCGCTCCCACAGCACCGCCGACCGCGTCCGCCACGGCAGAGAAGTCCGCCGCCGCCGGTGGCTTCTGGGGAGATGCCTGGCGGCGATTCCGCCGCAAAACGGTCCCCATGATCGCCCTGGGATACGTCGTTTGCCTCGCCGTCATCGCACTCTTGGCCCCCGTGATTGTCGGCACCAAGCCGGTTGTTTGCCGGTACCAGGGGCGGATCTATTTTCCCTGCCTCAGCTATGTGCATCCGTGGCTCGAAAATCCGGTCTTTCGCCGCGATAAATTCCGGAATCCGTTTTATAAGTCGTTGCAAGAGAAAGATCCGCAAAGCTGGGCCATTTATCCGCTCATCTACCAAGACCCCGAGCGGCGTGTCGGCAAGGAAGAGGTCGATGGTCTACGCCCCGCCAAGACTCAGTTGCCGCGGAGCGAGCCGCCTGCGACCTCTGGAAATTCTCAGCAGCCCAGCGATCCTCCCACCAATCCCGGCTTCGATCCATTCGGCCAAATTCCCGGAAGTACCCCGCCCGATGCCGCCGATCCGTTTGGCCAGGGAACCGTTATTGGTGACCCCTTCTCCGGCGGCGCGGTTTCCGAAGCTCGTCAGGAACTAGACATCGACGACGGTCCCCCCAACTCCTACCACTGGATGGGCGTTACCAACGCCAGCCGCATCGATGTGTTGGCGGTCATCGTCCACGGCACGAAAATCGCCATGCTCATCGGCTTTGTCACCGTGGGGATCTCGGCGGTGATCGGCATCACCCTGGGGGCCATCGCCGGGTATGTCGGCGGCTGGGTCGATATCCTCATCAGCCGCTTGACGGAGCTAATCATGTCGATTCCCGTGCTGATCCTGATTATCGCCCTCCTCGCCGTCATCGATAAACCGAGCATTTGGCAAATCATGTTGGTACTGGGCTTGACCGGTTGGACCAGCATTTGCCGACTGACGCGGGCCGAATTCCTCAAGCTGCGCACGCTCGACTATGTTTCCGCCGCCAAATCGCTCGGCGCTTCTACGCCGCGGGTCTTGTTTCGGCACATCTTGCCGAATGCGATGGCCCCGGTGCTCGTACCGATCACGTTCGGCATTGCGGGGGCGATCCTCACTGAAAGCGGGCTCAGTTTGCTCGGGCTCGGCTCTCCCCCCGACACTCCCAGTTGGGGTGCCCTGCTCAATCGGGGCCGCGAAAACTTCGAGACCATGTGGTGGCTCATCCTGTTTCCCGGATTGGCGATCTTCTCGACGGTGCTCGCCTACAACCTTATTGGCGAAGGCTTGCAAGAGGTGACCGATCCGCGACTGCGCGAGGCGGCGAAATAGCTTATGTCACAAGCGCTGCTCGAAATTGCCGACCTCCGCACCTATTTCCACACCGACAACGGCGTGGTGAAGGCGGTGGATGGCGTGTCGCTGTCGATTCAGGAGGGGCAAACGTTGGGAGTCGTGGGCGAATCGGGCTCGGGCAAGAGCGTGACGGCGTTCACGGTGATGCGGCTCTTGGGGGGAACGGCCAAGATCGAGTCAGGCCAAATTTCGCTGCTCGGAAAAGACCTCGTGCGGCTCCCGGAGCCCGACCTGCGCAAAGTCCGCGGCAACGATGTCAGCATGATCTTTCAGGAGCCGATGACCTCGCTCAACCCGGTGTTTACCGTCGGTTGGCAAGTGATGGAGGCGATCCTGCTGCATCAGCGGGTTTCCAAGGCCGAAGCCCGGCGAAAGACGATCGAATTATTCCGCGAGGTGGGAATTCCCGATCCGGAGTCGCGGATCGATTCGTATCCGCATCAAATGTCGGGGGGCCAAAAGCAGCGGGTAATGATCGCGATGGCCCTCTCGTGCAATCCGAAGCTCTTGATCGCCGACGAGCCGACCACCGCCCTCGATGTGACGATTCAGGCCCAGATTCTCGACATCCTGCGCCGCCTCCGCGACCAGCGCGGCATGAGCGTGCTGTTTATCACGCACGATTTGGGGGTCATCGCCGAAATCGCCGACGAAGTGGCGATCATGTTTCGCGGCAAGGTGGTCGAATACGGCAAAGTGCTGGACATCTTCGAGCGGCCCAAACACCCCTATACGAAAGGCCTCTTGGCCTGCAAGCCACGCCTGGAAACGCAATACAAGGTGTTGCCGACCGTCGCCGACTTCATGGAGACCGCCAAGGATGGCGATGGCATGAAGATCGTCGAAAAGCAAATGACGCCGGAGCGGCTCGCGCAGCTTACCACGCAGGGGCGCGGGCGGCTGCTGCATCCCAAGAGCGAGCTCGCGGCGCTGGGGCATCCGTGGGGGGAAAACCAGCACCCGGCCGACACGCAGGCAGTTCCTGAAGGACAATCACCGCTGCTTTCCGTTCGCGATTTGAAGGTGCATTTTCCGATTCGCAAGGGAATTCTGCTCCGCACGGTGGGGCACGTGAAGGCGGTCGATGGAATCAGCTTCGATATCTATCGCGGGCAAACGCTCGGCCTCGTCGGCGAGTCGGGCTGCGGCAAAACGACGGCGGGCCGCGCCATTTTGCGGCTGATCGAGCCGGATGGGGGCCAGGTCCGGTACGACGGGATCGACCTCGCCAAACTCGGCTCGGGCGACCTGCGCCGCATCCGCCGCAAGCTGCAAATCATCTTCCAAGACCCCTACGGGAGCATGAACCCCCGGATGACGATCGAAGCGGCCCTGACCGAGCCGATGATCATCCAGCGCCTCGGCACCAGCGGCAAAGACCGGCGCGACCGGGCCGTGGCGCTGCTCGAGGAAGTGGGCCTCGAAGCGATGCACTTACGCCGTTATCCGCATGAATTTTCCGGCGGCCAGCGGCAGCGAATTTGCATCGCGCGGGCCCTCGCGGTCGAGCCGGAGTTCATCGTCTGCGATGAGTCGGTCTCGGCTCTGGATGTGTCCGTGCAGGCCCAGGTGCTGAACCTGCTTAAACGGCTGCAAGAGCATCGCAAGCTGACTTATATCTTCATCAGCCACGATCTATCGGTCGTCAAATTCATGGCCGACATGATGGCCGTGATGAATGCCGGGAAGATCGTCGAGTTTGGTCCTTCGGAAAACATCTACGCCCATCCGAAGGAGGACTACACTCGCCGCCTCATTGCCGCCACGCCCCAGGACAGCCTCGACCGGATTCGCGCCCGGCAAACGCAGCGCGAGGCCGCACTGGCCAAGCGGAAGGGTGCCTGAAGCGTGCGGCTCGCTGCGGTTGATCGGGCGACTACGAGGTCAGCAGCTTTCGCACGACGGTCTGCAAAATCCCGCCGTTCTTGTAGTAGTCAAGCTCGACCGGCGTGTCGATGCGAACGTTGGCGTCGAATGTCTTCACGCTGCCGTCCACCGCGGTGGCTTTCACCGTGACCTTGCTCCGCGGTTGCAAGCCTGCGTCGAGGCCCAGGATTTCGTAGGTCTCTTCACCCGAAAGGCCCAGCGTTTTCCAGGTCTGGCCCTCCGGAAATTGCAGCGGCAGCACCCCCATGTTGACCAGGTTGCTGCGGTGAATGCGCTCGAAGCTCGTCGCGATGACCGCCCGCACGCCGAGCAGCATCGTTCCCTTGGCGGCCCAGTCGCGCGAGCTGCCAGTCCCATATTCGGCCCCGGCGAGGATAATCGTCGGAACGCCCGCCGCTTTGTATTTCATCGCCGCATCGTAAATCGGCACCACCTCGGCGGTGTTCGCACCGGGCAGCAGCACGCGCGTCACTCCCCCCTCGGTTCCAGGGGCCAAAAAGTTACGAATGCGGATGTTGGCGAACGTGCCGCGGACCATCACCCGGTCGTTGCCGCGGCGGCTGCCGTAGCTGTTGAAGTCGGCGACCGGCACGCCATGATCCAGCAAAAACTTGCCGGCCGGGCTGTTCTTGCTGATGTTGCCGGCTGGCGAGATATGGTCGGTGGTGACGCTATCCCCTAGCACGGCCAGCACGCGCGCTCCGGCCAGCGGCTGGATGGTGCCAACGGCGACCGTCATGTCGGCCAAAAACGGCGGCTCCTGAATGTAGGTGCTCGCTTCATCCCACTGGAAGAGATCCCCCTCGGCCACTTTGATGGCGTTCCAGGTTTCGTTCGCCGAAAAAACGCCGGCATAGCGGCTTTCGAACATTTGCGGTAGCACCGCGGTTTGCAGGGCCCGGCGAACTTCTTCGTTGGTCGGCCAGATGTCCTTGAGATAGACCTTCGCCCCGCCCGTGCCGGTGCCGATCGGCTCGCTGGTGAGGTCGATATCGGTGGTGCCGGCGATGGCATAGGCCACGACAAGCGGCGGACTGGCCAGATAGTTCGCCTTCACCAGCGGATTGACGCGCCCCTCGAAATTGCGATTGCCACTGATGACCGCCGAGGCGACGAGGTTCCCCTCGTTCACCGCCGCCGCCACCGGCTCGGGCAGCGGGCCGCTGTTGCCGATGCAGGTCGTGCAGCCATAGCCGACCGTGTGAAAGCCAAGCTCGGCCAGCGGCGCGGTGAGACCCGCCTTATCGAGATAATCGCTCACCACCCGCGAACCGGGCGCCAGGCTCGTCTTCACATAAGCCGGCACGCTGAGCCCTTTGCCGACCGCCTTTTGAGCCAAAAGGCCCGCGGCCAGCATCACCGAGGGGTTGCTGGTGTTGGTGCAACTGGTAATCGCCGCGATCACGACTGCTCCGTGAGTGATCTGAGCGGAGTGGCCGTTGTCCTTGACCGTGCCGGTCTTGGCCAGGGCCGCGTCGTCGAGGCCAAAACCCCGCTCGGCAACGGGGGCTTTGAGGGCTTTTTCCCAGGTCTGCTTCATCGCGGCCAGCGAGACGCGGTCTTGAGGACGCTTGGGACCGGCCAGCGAGGGCTCAACCGTCGAGAGGTCAAGCGAAACGGTCTTGGTATAGACCAGCGGCTTGTCGGCATCGGTGCGGAACAGCCCCTGCTCTTTGCAGTAGCGCTCGACGAGGGCGACCTCGTCCTTGGTGCGGCCCGTAGCCCGCAGGTAGTTGAGCGTTTCGTCATCAACCGGGAAGAAGCCGATGGTCGCTCCGTATTCGGGAGCCATGTTGCTGATCGTCGCCCGGTCGGCCAGCGACAACCGTCCCGCCCCAGGGCCAAAGAACTCGACGAACTTATCGACCACGCCCACCTTGCGGAGGATCTGCGTGACCGTGAGCACCAGGTCGGTTGCCGTGACGCCCGGCTTCAGCTCGCCGGTCAACTCAAAGCCGATGCACTCCGGCATGAGCATATAAAGCGACTGGCCGAGCATCACCGCCTCGGCTTCGATGCCGCCGACCCCCCAGCCGACGACGCCCAGGCCATTGATCATCGTGGTGTGGCTGTCGGTGCCGACGAGGCTGTCGGGCAAGGCGACCGGACCGAGCTTGTCGCTCCGCAGGAAAACGGCTTTCGCGAGGTATTCGAGGTTGACCTGGTGGACGATGCCGACGTTTGGCGGAACCGCCCGGAAGTTGGCCAGCGACTTTTGCCCCCAGCGAAGGAACTCGTACCGCTCGCGGTTGCGCTCGAATTCGAGCTTCACGTTGTCTTCGAGCGAGTGGCTGGTGCCGAAAAAATCGACCTGCACCGAGTGGTCGATCACCAGATCGACCGGAATCAGCGGGTTGATCTTTTTCGGGTTGCCGCCGAGCCGCTTCATCGCCGACCGCATCGCCGCCAGATCGACCACGCACGGCACGCCAGTGAAATCCTGCAACACGACTCGGGCCGGCTTAAAGGGGATTTCGATCTTGGCGGGGGCCGGAGCGTTCCAGGCGGCCAGGGCCTTCACGTCGTCCTCGGTCACTTCGTAGCCGTCGCAATTTCGCAGCACCGCCTCGAGCAGCACGCGAATGCTGAACGGCAGCTTGCTGATCGCCCCCAGGCCTGCTTTTTCGAGCCGGTCAAGCCGATAGATGCCGACGGTGCCGCTGCCGGTGCTGAAGGTGTCGCGGGCGTGGAAGGGGTCGAAAACGGTGGGGGTGGGCATGGCGGATTCCGAAACAACGGTGCTGGCAAGGAAGTTGGCCGGTGGGCCAAACGTAGCCGCGGGAGAGGGCAAGGCGGCCAAAGACCGGATTTTAGCGAAGGGTAGGCGGGCTGTCTGCCGGGTGGGAGCACTTGAAGGCCGAGGGTCAAGCTACAGTCAATCGCTCTCCGCCGGCGACTGCTCATCTTGCTGCTCCGGTCCAAACTGCACGCCCCGATAAATGTCCTTTAAGGCGAGCGAGCAATCGACCGCAGCTAATTGCAGCGTTTCTTCTATCCCTTTAACGAACTCGAACATCCGCCGCCCATCCGCCCGGCGCACAAAATGTTCCACGAACGGCCTATCTTGCGAAACGAGAACATAGTCCATTACCGATGGCAAATCGAAATAATGCTCGAATTTCCACCCTCGGTCGCGATTCTCCGTCGATTTCGAGAGGACTTCGATCAAGATCCGGGGATTCAGCAGCGTGTCTTCGTTGGCATCCTCGAATTCAATCGGCGCACAGGCAACCGAAACGTCGGGATAGGTGTATAGCCCGGACGAAGATACCTTCACGCGCATGTCGCTGTTAAAGACCTCGCGCGGTGAACCGCGAAAATGTTCGTCCAATTGCGAAACCAAATTGACGGCAATGCGACTGTGACGACGAGTTCCGCCGGCCATCGCCACCATTTCGCCATCGATCAACTCACTCTTAAACTCGGCAGCCCGTTCGATGGCCAAATATTCGACTGGCGTCACGCGTTTCCTTTTCGGTAGGGGCGCGGTGGACATGCTCGACTCCTCTCCTGGAGAATGCCATTATATCGCGCACAAGATGCGGATGAACGGCAAAGCTCGCCCCTTCCCGCGCGGCACTTGTCTGCGTAGGCTAACCGCACGAGAAGGGAATCCCCGCAAGGTGGCAGACGGAAGGACCGGCAGATGGGCTTTGCACAGTGGTTTTGGCGACTGTTTCTCGTCTATGCCGGGCTCATCGTTGCGCACGTGCTGCTGGTGACGCTCGTGATCGGGGCAGGTTGGGTCGGCGAAGGAAGGCGGGCGGTGTTCTTGTGGATTTCCGGCGGAGTCGCTATCGGGGCCGGCGGCCTCGCCACCTGGTACTGCGTCCGCCGCATCATTGAGCCGCTCAGCGAGCTGACAAGGCACGTACGCGCGGCTTCGGCCAAAGGCGAAGATTCCGGCGCGGCGATCAACTCACCCGACGAACTGGGGGTTCTGTCGGCCGCCTTCAACCAGATGCAGCGCGACCTGGCCCGCCGGGTCGATGAGCTGCAAGCCAATAGTGAGCGGATGCAGACGATTCTGGGCACGATGGCCGAGGGGGTGCTCGCCGTCGGACCCGACAACACGATTTTGCTGGCCAACGAAGCGGGACGACAACTGCTTGATTTCGCCGCGCTGCAACCGGTCGGCAAGCCGCTGCTACAGGTCACGCGTGCCCGCCCGGTGTTCGAGGCGGTGTCGCGGGCGCTTAGTTCCACCGAGCCGGTAGTCACCGAGTTTGACTCGCCCGGGCTGCAGCGGCGGACCCTCTCGCTCCGCGCGACGCGCCTGCCGGGCGAGCCGTGCCCCGGCGTGATGGTGGTGCTGCATGACCAATCCGAATTGCGGCGACTGGAAAACCTGCGCCGCGAGTTGGTCGCCAACGTCTCGCACGAGCTGAAAACACCGCTCGCCGCCATCAAGGCCTATGCCGAAACGCTTCGTCTGGGGGCGGTGAACGATCCGGAGCACAATGTCGGTTTCGTGCAGCGCATCGAGGAACAAGCCGATCGCTTGCATCAACTGATTCTCGACATGCTGCAGATTGCTCGCCTGGAGCAAGGCCAGGAGACTTTCGACATTGGCCCCGTCCCCGTGAGCGAGTTGATTGCCGAATGCGAGCAGCAATTCGCCGAGGTAGCCGCCGCCAAGCAGATTGCCTTACAAACGGAGCCTCCCGACGACAAAGTGCTGGCCCACGCCGACGAAGAGGGTTTCCGCACGATCCTGAATAACCTGGTCGATAACGCGATCAAATACACGCCGTCCGGGGGCCGGGTGACGATTCGCGGCATCGCCGAACCAAACGCGGTGCTGCTGGAAATCGTCGATACGGGCATCGGTATCGCCGAGCGCGACCAGGACCGGGTCTTCGAGCGCTTCTATCGGGCCGACAAGGCTCGCTCGCGCGACGTCGGCGGGACGGGCCTGGGGCTTTCGATCGTCAAGCACCTGGCCCAGGCCTTCGGGGGAGATGTCAGCCTCGACAGCGCGCCCGGCCGTGGAAGCACGTTTCGCGTGCGAATTCCGCGGGCGTAAGCGCGGCTACGACTTGCTCCAATCCCGCCGCTGCCGCGAGCTGGGAATGTCCATCTTTTGCCGATACTTCGTCACGGTCCGGCGAGCGACGGAAAGGCCCTGTTTCTTTAGCTCCTCGACCAGGTCGTCGTCCGAGAAGGGGCTCGATTTGTCTTCCTTATCGACAATCTCTTGCAGGCGAATGCGGATGATGTCCCAGGCGACATCTTCCCCCTCTTCGCTTTTTGTGCCGCCGACGAAGAACCGCTTGAGAGCGAAGATGCCGCGCGGAGTTTGGATGTATTTGTCGTCCACGGCCCGGCTGACGGTGGTGACATGCACGCCGACTTTGTCGGCGATTTGCTGCATCTTTAAAGGCTCAATGAATTCCGGCCCTTCGTCCAAAAACTTGGTCTGGTGATCGACAATCGCCTGCGAAACCTTGGTC
>JANRLS010000037.1:0-10147 GCA_033762315.1 Pirellulaceae bacterium | reverse complement strand
GAGCGCTCGATAAGCTGGCTCCAGAACTTTCGGCGTCTTGTCACGCGTTACGAGTACCATGCCCATCTCTTTCACGGATTCGTCCAGCTTGCGTGCCTCATCGTCGTCCTAGGACGGTTTTGAAATACGCTCTAGTACTTCCGCGGCGTCACTCGCCCTTGCACCCGAACCGGCAGCCCCTGAATCCGCAGGAAACCCTCGGCATCGGTCTGGTTGTACGAGCCGCCACCTTCCATCGTGGCGATTCCTTCGTCGTAAAGGTTGTTGGGACTGGTCCGGCCGGCGACTTCGAGATTGCCCTTGTAGAGATTCAGCGTTACCTCGCCCGTTACCGGTTGCTGGGCTTGGCGGATGAAAGCGAAAAGGGCATCCAGCTTGGCGGCATACCAGAAGCCGTAATAAACCGCCTCGGCGACGACCGGGGCCAGCTGATCGCGAAGGTGCATCAAATCGCGATCCATCGTCAGTTGCTCGACGATCCGATGGGCCGTATAGAGGATCGTCATGCCAGGAGCTTCATAGACGCCGCGGCTCTTCATGCCGACGAACCGATTTTCGACCATATCGACCAGCCCGACGCCATTGCGGCCGCCGATTTGATTCAGCGCCTTCACAATCGCCAGCGGGCTGAGCTTCTGGCCGTTCACGGCCACCGGCACCCCCGACTCAAAGGCGACGGTCACTTTCTCGACTTTGTCCGGGGCCTTTTGTGGCGGCGTCGTCATGCCGAATTCGACCGTTTCGAGGCCGTTCACCTGCAGGTCTTCAAGCTTCCCCGCTTCATAGCTGATGTGCAGGCAGTTTTCGTCGCTGCTGTACGGCTTGCTGACCGACGCCTTGACCGGGATGTTCCTTTGATTGCAAAAGGCGATCATCTCAGTCCGGCCGGGAAAGCGCTGGCGGAATCGCTCCATCCGCCACGGAGCGATGAGCTTGATCGCCGGATTCAGGGCCTCGGCCGCCAGTTGAAAGCGGCACTGATCGTTCCCCTTGCCGGTCGCCCCGTGGGCGTAGGCATCGGCCCCCACTTCGCGGGCTACCTGCAGGCAAACCTTGCTAATCAGTGGCCGGGCGATGCTGGTCCCCAGCAGATAGACCCCTTCGTACTTCGCCTGCCACTGGAGCACCGGGAACGCGAAATCGCGGCATAACTCTTCCTGAGCATCGACAATCCTGGCCGATTTCGCTCCGCAGTCCTTTGCCTTCTTCAGAATCGCCTGGCGATCCTCGCACGGCTGGCCGAGATCGACATAAACCGCATGAACCTCGTAGCCTTCCTCTTGCAACCAGCCGAGAATGACCGAGGTATCGAGGCCGCCGGAATAGGCGAGAACGCAGCTAGGCATGGTTGTCATGGGGCAGGCGTCTCGCCTGCCGAAAGAGAATCAAGGCAGGCGAGACGCCTGCCCCACGGGGACGCTGAATCGAACATTTTGGCCCGGCGTGGTCACTTGGGCAAGGCGGCGATAGGATAGGGAGATGGACCTTCGTCAGGCGGAAAGACTGATCAGCGACCTTCTTGGCGGGCGGATTTCGCAGGCTGAGGCGGTGGCGGCGCTTAGCCGGCTGCCCGCGGCGGAATTGCCGGATGCGACCATCGATCTCGACCGCCGCCGCCGCTGCGGATTTCCGGAGGTCGTCTTCGGCGAGTCCAAGTCGGTCCCCACGCTCCTCGGCATCTTCGAGCGGCTGCTGGCGGCTGGCCAGCCGGTGCTCGCGACGCGAATCAGTGTCGATAAGGGGGCCGCGATTGTTCGCGAGTTCCCCGCCGCCCGCTATAGCGAGCTGGCCCGGACAATCCGCATTGAGCCGGAGGGCAGCCCATTGCCGGCGAAGGTCGGCAAAGTGGCCATTGTCACCGCCGGCACGAGTGACATTCCGGTTGCCGAAGAGGTTCGCGAAACAGCCGACTGGATGGGAGCCCACACCGACCTCATCGTCGATGTGGGGGTCGCCGGCCCGCAAAGGTTGCTTGCCCAATTGCCCCGGATCATCACGGCCGACGCGGTAGTGGTCGTCGCCGGCATGGAAGCGGCCCTGGCCAGCGTCGTCGGCGGGCATGTCCCCTGCCCGGTGATCGCCGTGCCAACCAGCATCGGCTATGGGGCAAACTTCGGCGGTTTGGCGGCCCTTTTGGGAATGCTCAACAGCTGTGCGGCGAATGTCACCGTGGTGAATATCGACGCGGGGTTCAAAGGGGGCTTCGTCGCGGGACTGATTGCTCGCCGAGCCGGAATAGGAAGTGGTGAGTAAGTGAGCGGTGCATTGCCCAAACTCCCTCCGCGGCGGCCCGATTCGCACAAAGGGGACTATGGTCGGGCGCTCTTGATTGGGGGCTCGTGGGGCATGGCGGGAGCAATCGCGCTGTCGGGCATGGCGTGCCTGCGAAGTGGGGCGGGACTCGTTCGATTGGCGATTCCGTCTTCGATTCTGGGGACAGTGGCCGGCTTCGAGCCGAGCTACATGACGCTTCCGCTGACGAGCAGCGCGTCCACCGGGCAAATAAATGGGAGTGCGGCTCAACGTGAATTGACCGAGCACCTTCGTTCGGCGACGGCGATCACGATTGGACCGGGAATGGGGCAAAATGGCGACCTCACCCAACTCGTGCTTTGGGTCTATCGCACGGCGACGCAGCCCGTGGTCGTTGACGCGGACGCGCTGAACGCCCTCGCGTCTCTGCCGGACGGGCTGGCGGAAGCCGGCGGCCCGCGCATCCTGACTCCTCATCCAGGCGAGTACTGGCGATTGTCAAAATTGCCCGGAGGTGCCAGGCGTCGCGACGAGCTAGCGGCCAGTGCCAGGCAAACAGCAAAAAGGTACGGCTTGATCATCGTTCTCAAGGGAAACGAAACCTTGATTGCCGATGGGGTTCGGAACGTCATCAACACCACCGGCAATCCCGGCATGGCGACCGGCGGTTCGGGTGATGTGCTGACCGGGATCATCACGGCCCTCGTCTGCCAAGGGCTGTCGCCATTCGACGCGGCGGTGCTCGGTGCCCATGTGCATGGGCTGGCGGGAGACCTGGCGGCGGCGGAGCTTGGCCAGGTGTCGCTCATCGCCAGCGATTTGGTAAGGTACTTGCCAAAGGCGTTTCAAGCGGTCTCAGATTACGCCTAGTGGGGCGGGCGTCACTCCCGCCACTAAACATCCACCGCCATTCACGGCAGGCGAGACGCCTGCCCCACTTGCCAGTGCGACTCCTTCGCTCTCTCGACAACCTGCCCCACGACCTGCGCCACGGAGCGGTGACGATCGGCAATTTCGATGGCGTCCATCGCGGGCATGCCCGGATTGTCGAGCGGCTGCTGGCCAAAGCGGCAGCCGTTGCTGGGCCGGCGGTGGTTTTCACGTTCGATCCTCATCCGGTGCGGCTCTTGCGACCCGCCGCCGCCCCGCCGCCGCTGACCTGGACCGACCGCAAAGCTCAATTGCTGGATGAACTGGGGGTAACGGCGGTCATCGCCTATCCGACCGACGAAGACCTGCTCCAGCTCTCGCCGGATGAGTTTTTCAGCCGCATCGTGCGCGACAAGTTGGCGGCGCGAGCGATGGTCGAGGGGCCCAACTTCTTTTTTGGCCACGACCGGGCGGGAAATATCGCCGTGCTGGAAGAGCTTTGCACGGCGGCGAGCATTGATTTGGAGATCGTCCCACCGCTGAAGCTGCGGGAGGAATTCGTCTCCAGCAGCGGCGTGCGGACCGCGGTTCAGGCGGGAGATGTCGATCTGGCCCGGCAACTGCTGACTCGCCCCTATCGCATTCGCGGCATGGTGACGCATGGTGCGGGGCGCGGCGGCAAAATCGGTTTTCCCACGGCGAATGTCTCGGCGATCGACACGCTCTTGCCGGCGCAAGGGGTATATGCGGCTCGGGCACACACGATCAGCGGCAGCTATCCGGCCGCGGTGAACATCGGCCCCAACCCGACCTTTGGCGAAGACGCGCTGAAGGTCGAAGTCCACCTGATCGGCTTTGGCGGTTCGCTTTATGGCCAGCCGCTGGAGGTCGATTTTCTCGCTCGGCTCCGTAGCATTCAGCCGTTTGACTCGGTCGAAGCCTTGCGGGCGCAGCTCGCGCACGATGTGGCCGCCGCCGCCCACATCGCGGCGGCAAGTCCATGAACGCTCGCTCGTTTGCCATCGTCCCGGCAGCCGGGCGTAGCGTACGGATGGGGCAGCCCAAGCTGCTGCTCGAAAGCGGCGGACAGCCTCTGCTGAGCAGAGTACTCCGCGCGTGGCAAGCGGCGAACGTCAGCCAAATCGTAGTCATCATGCGCGCCGCGGATGCGCCGTTGGCCGAGATCGCGACTGCCGCGGGGGTCGCCATCGTCCAGCCGCCGGTCGATCCGCCGGACATGAAAACGTCAATTCGTTGGGGCTTGGAGTTTGTCGCACGGAACCACCAACCCACGGCAGGCGATCATTGGCTCGTCGCCCCCGCCGACATGCCGGGGCTATCACCAACGATCATCGCCCATTTGATCGGGCAGTCGGCCATCCATCCTCAGCGGATCCTCATCCCCACGCTCGCCGGCCAGCGGGGACATCCGGTGCTGCTGCCGTGGCCTCTGGCGGCTGGAGTTGGCAGCCTGGCCGCCGACCAAGGACTAAACTCGCTCATTGTCTCCCACGACCCGCTGCTGGTTCCCTGCGACGCCATCGCCACCGACGCCGTTTCGTCCTTTGCGGATGTTGATACGCCGGAAGATTGGGGGGCGTTTAGGCATTGACTCGCGGCCAAATGGACAGCGAAGTTAAATCACCCGACTGCCGCATCTTTCCCGGTGCGCGGCTGGGTCGTACACTACAACGGTCGATGCACGAACCCTTCCTGGGGACGGCTCCCGCTGGTCGCAGATCCCTTTCGTTGAGACTTGGCGATGACGTTGCGCTCTGGCCACCACGGACGGAACAGCCCGCGCGCCGTGCTAGTGGCCCTGCTGATCGGCCTCGTGGTAGCGAGCTCGCTTGCCGCGCTTCCCGGCTGTAGCTGCACGCAGGACGCCGCCGCCAAAAAGAAGGCCGAGGAAGAAGCGGCCAAAAAGAAAAAGAAGAAGGAAGCCGAAAAGCCCAAGGAGAATTTCGAGCCGCTCTTGGTCCGCAGTTTGCCCAGCAACGATCCCACGCAAAACAACAAGAACCCCGAACTGCGAATCAAACCTGGGCACTGGACCGCCCTCAGCGGCACGACGCGGGCCAACAATTTCGACTTTGTCGGCGAGCTGGAGACTTTTGCCCACGGCGTGCAAATGGTGCCGCTGGAGATCGAAAATACCAGCTCGCGCCTCGCGGTTTGGCGGCCAGCCTCGCTGCCGAAAGGGCAGACCAAAGCGTTTGAAATGCTGCTGTTTGTGCCAAAGCGGCCGGCGCAGGCGGGGCGGGTCTATTCGCTGCAAAGTGCCCTGCGCGGCGCGCGTGGCGGGGGAATCGCCATCAGCGGCGACCGCCCCGGCGAATCGCTCGACGAGCATCAGCACCTAATCGTCGTGCTGGCCACCAATCCGGCCGCCTACTCTTCACTCGATAAGCTCTATTCGGTGTCGCTCCCCCCCTCGATCGAAAACGACGCCGGCCATCGCTACTACCATGTGCTGACCCCCAATGCCGAGCGGCGCGTGCCGTTGCCGAGTCATCCGCTGGCTTGGACTACGGTCGCGTTCCTATTTTGGGACGACATCAACCCTGCCGTGCTGACCGCCGAACAGCAGCAAAGCCTGCTCGACTGGCTGCACTGGGGAGGCCAGATCGTCGTCAGCGGCCCCGGCTCGCTGGACAAGCTCAAGGGAACGTACCTCGCCCCCTACCTGCCGGCCGAAACAGCTCAAACCGTCAAGCTGGAGCAGGCCGCGTTCGACGAGCTCAACGCCAATTTCTCGCTTCCCGCCAAATCGAAGCGGGTCCGCACGATTCAGGTGATTGCCGAGCGGCCAATGGTCGGCGTCGAGTTCAAGAAGCACGCCGACGCAATCGACGTCGAAGGCACCGGAGGCCTTGTGGTCGAGCGGCGGGTTGGCGGGGGACGGATCGTCGTCACCGCGTTCCCCCTGACCGACGTACGCATCAAGCAGTGGAAAAACTTCGACGGCTTTCTGAACTCTGTGCTGTTGCGGCGACCAGCGCGCAAGTTCGATGCCGACATGTACGGCTCGCTGATTTTCGAATGGGATGCCAAGGATGCCAAGGGAAATAAGCCGCTGCGAACGATGCTCCGCGAGGCGCGGCTCGGGAGCACGCTCCGCTATTTCACTCGCGATATTGGTTTTCCCGAAGGGGAAGCCCGGCCCGACTATGCCTATCGCACCTCCCAGCCGGAAATCGAAGAAACGGAACTCGCCCGCATTCAGCGCATGGCCCAATTTGGCGGCTCCGAGCCCGACCGCACCATTCCCGATACTTCCGGCCTGCATCCCGATCTCGACGACTGGCATTTCCTCGGCTATCACGCCTCACCCCAATCGGGAGTCGCCTCGTGGAGCGATTATGGGGCCGCCTCGTCCGCCGCTCGCGCCGCCCTCGCCGAAGCGGCTGGCATCGAAATTCCGCGGGCTGAGTTCGTGCTCAAGGTGCTGGCTGTCTATCTCGTTGTCCTCGTGCCGCTGAACTGGCTGATCTTTTGGGTGCTTGGCCGGGTCGAATGGGCTTGGGTCGCCGCGCCGATCATCGCCATCATCGGCGCGGTGGGGGTGATTCGCCTCGCCCAACTCGACATCGGCTTTGCCCGCAGCCGCACGGAAATTGCCGTGCTGGAGGCGCAAGCAGGCTACGATCGCGCACACCTCACTCGCTACACGGCTCTCTATACTTCGCTCTCGTCCGAATACCGCCTTAACTTTGCCGACAATAGCGCGGTCGCCCTGCCGCTCGCGTCGCCACCGGGAATTGGTGGCCCGCAGAAAATTGCCTCGATCATGGATGTGCAACTGCGGCAGGACAAAGAGACTTCGCTGGCCGGCGTGCAGGTGCAGTCAAACTCGACCAGCATGGTCCATAGCGAGCAGATGTATCCGCTGGGGGGCAAGCTGACGCTCGTTGGCGACGCTCAACAAGGTTGGACCGTCAAAAACACCTCGAACATCACGCTGCAGGACGTAGGCATCCTCCGCAAGACCGCGGCGGGTGCGATCGAGACGGCCTATCTCGCTAAGCTGAGTCCGCAAACAAGCGCTCCGCTCGCCTTTTCGCCGCTGCCTGAGAAGTTGGCTCCTTGGCTACCGGAATGGAATCGCTCGACGGTTTTTGCTCCTGATCAGGCTGCAGCCGAAGAGGCCCCCAGCGAGACCAAAGGGCAAGTTCGCCTGACTGGGCTAGTTAAGCTGGCGACCGATCGCTTGCGACTCTGCCCTGGCGATGTGCGGCTGGTCGCCTGGACCAGCGAGCCGCTCAGTGGCCTGGCCATCGCGCCGCAAGCCCCCCAAAACAAGACCTACACCCTCGTGCTGGCTCATTTGGCTCGCGCCCCGTTGCCGGCGGTTCGCACGGATACGAACGTGGCCGACGACTTTTTCCAGCCCCCGCTGGAGCCCGCCAGCGACGGGACCGAGCCCCCCCCCGTCGAAGCCGAAGCCACCACCGGAAACTGACCCCCAGGCCCCAGCTCCCATGATCGAACTGCTCGACTTTGGCAAGGACTACGGCGATTTTCGCGCCGTCGAAAGCCTGAATCTGAAAATCGACGCCGGCGAGATGTTCGGCTTTATCGGCCCCAATGGCGCGGGCAAAAGCACGTCGATTCGGTTCCTGGCGACGCTCCTCAAGGCGAGCCGCGGCGAAGGGATCGTCAACGGCCATAGTGTGACCCAAAACCCGATGGCCGTGCGGCAGAGCGTCGGCTACATGCCCGACAATTTCGGCGTCTATGACGGCATGAAGGTGTGGGAGTTCCTCGACTTTTTCGCCGTGGCCTACAAGATCGGCAAGTCGAAGCGCAAGCAGGTCATCAGCGACGTGCTGGAGCTTTTGGACCTGGCCCACAAGCGGGATGATTTCGTCAACGGCCTCTCGCGCGGCATGAAGCAGCGGCTCTGCATGGCAAAGACGCTGGTCCACGATCCGCCGGTCCTGATTCTCGACGAGCCGACGAGCGGGCTCGACCCGCGGGCCCGCATCGAGGTGAAGGCTCTGTTCAAAGAGCTGAAGCGGATGGGAAAAACGATCTTGATCAGCAGCCACATCCTCTCGGAACTGGCCGACTGCTGCACGAGCATCGGGATTATCGAGCGGGGGCAATTGCTGATGCACGGACCGATCGAGGACGTCTATCGCCGCATCCGGGGCAACCGCACCGTGGAGGTGAAGTTCGTGAACAACATGGATGTCGGGCTGTCCGTGATCCGGAGCAGCCCGCACACCCGCAGTCTGGCGGTCGATGTCAATAGCTGCGTCGTCGAGCTCGACACCAACGATGCGGGAGTCGCCGAGCTTCTGAATCAGCTCGTTTATAACAAAGTCACTCTCCGCAGCTTCGGCGAGAAGGACCCCACGCTCGAAGACGTCTTCATGATGGTCACCAAGGGATTGGTGACCTAAGTCAACCGCGGGAAAAACCTTAGTCCCGCTTGTAGCCCAGCGATTTCACGACGCTCAGCATTTCTTCGTAGGTAATGAAGCGGCGGCGGTGGGCGAGTTTGTAGCTGTCGATGGCTTGCGCCAGTTCGCGGGCGTCCGGGGAGAGCTCGTCGTGGCTATTGGTGAACTGCCGCCTTTCGCGCTGCGTGGCGTTGCCAGGAGCGGCATAGTTGCGGCGATCGAAGAATGGTTCCACGGCGCTGGCGAAGGTGGGAGACATGCCTGGTTCCTTGCAAGATTGACCGGTGGGAGAGGGAGAGCGCGGTCGAGGCGGGCGATTACTCGAACCAGTGAACCGTAGGTCACGATTCGCGGCCGGTCAAATGGAAGGCGCGATTCCGCCACCAGTGCCGCGGCAGAATCCGCACCACCGGCAAAGATTGCCACGCGCGGTCGCCAAAAAAACCCGCTACTGGGATTTCTTCGCCTTTTCCTCGGCTTTGCGGGCCTGGTAGTCGGCGAGTACTTCGGCGGGGTTGTCGTTGAAATAGTCCCGGCAGCCGGTGCAACAGACGTAGTAGGTTTTGCCCTCGAAAGTGACCGCAATGGTTCCGAGGCCCCCCGTCACCACGCATTCCGGCCCGCCCCCTCCCTGACCAAAGCCGCTCCCCTTCCGCGTATAACCCACCTCGGCCAGCCGCACGAACTGCTCCGAGAGGCCGCTCTTGCGTTCCAATAACACCAAGAGTCGGTCGCCGCCGGCGACGAAGCGAAACGAAATGCGTTCGGGCAGTCCCTCCCGCGGCTGGTCGGTCTTCAGAACCAGCCGATCCCCTTCTTCGAGGCGGCCGGCATAGCGAATCGGCTCACCGGCCGTGGGAGTGGCGACGAGTTCGAAATCCCCCTCTTTGTCGCCGCGAGTCAGCTTGATCGACTTGAAGTATTTGCCCTTCGGTAACTGCCCAACCAGGGCCGTCCCCCCCACGAAGCTCCAGGCCCAGTCGGCCTCTTCGATCCAGCTATCCTTGGTCGAGCTGCGTTGCGGCTGGCCGACACCCTTCCAAGTGCCAACGATAGCCTGCAATTTCGCCAGTTGCGCCTTTGCGGCAGACTGTTCGGCGGCTTCGTCTCCCCGCGCGGCCGGACAGACAACAACCAATAGCGACAAGCAACCCATAACGGCAAACAGGCGAACCATGAGGCAAATCTCCCGCGAGGTGTTGGGCTAGGGATTCAACCCCAGCCGGTTCGCATGGTTGCGGCAAAGTCCAAGCAAAAACCCAGAGCGGGGACGCTCCGGGCAGGAGGTATGGCGGTCGAAATGTCGTCGGCTACTTCTTCAGTTCGGCTTCGATCAACGAGACGACTTCCTTCGCATCCGGGCTAGTCTTGGGGGCAAAACGGCCGACGACTTCACCGCTCTTGCCGATGACGAACTTCTCGAAATTCCAGGTGATCGGGCCTTTCCCCTTCGGCGCGACATCGAGCGAGGTGAGGTGCTTGTAGAGCGGGCAAGCACCGTCCTTGTTGACTTCAACCTTCGAGAACAGCGGGAACTTCACCTTATACTCCGTCGCGCAAAACTTGGCGACATCGGCATCGCTGCCTGGTTCTTGGCCGCCGAATTGGTTGCAGGG
>JANRLS010000036.1:0-17531 GCA_033762315.1 Pirellulaceae bacterium | reverse complement strand
GAATCTGGCTCGCGCAGCCCGACCTGTTGGCCAACGTCGTGCTGCACAAGAACGTGGACGCCACGCTCTTGAGTCTCCCGCTCAATCCGCTCGCTCCGCTCATCGCCACCACGCCAACGTTGTATGTGACCCTGCAATACTCGGTGCTGGTTTTCGAGGGGCTGTTTTTTTTGGCTTTGCTGGACCGCGATCTCCGCAAGCTGCTGCTCGGAATGGCCCTGGTCTTTCATGCCATTAACGCGAATTGGCTCATCGTCACCTTTACCCCCATCCTGGTCGTGTATGGTCTCTTTATCGACTGGCAGTCGCTCCGCCAGCGGTTCTGGCCCTGGCCGATCCCCTTCGTCGCTCGCTGCCCCGGGGCGGTGCTGGTTGGAGCAACGGTCGTCGCCAGTGTCGGAACCGGCCTACTTTGGAATGCCGGAGTACGCGAGTGGATTCAGATCGGCGGTTGGTTCGATTGGCGGACCATCTGGTGGCCATTCGGAGTGCTGGGTCTCGTCTGGATCGCCCAAGGTTTGCAGCGCCTCGGCTCGCGCGCGATTCGCCTGGCGCGCGGAGGAAAAGCGGGCGTGGTGCCCCCCTCCACTCACGAAGCAGAGCAAGCTCACGCCGCGGACCTGCTCGTTACGAGATAATCTCCCGAATCGGCTCGCCGTGGTCAATTTCGAGCCGCTTGCGGCCAGGGGTTTCGAGCCGCCGCGAATCGAGGCCAAGCTGGTGCAAGATCGTGGCATGCACGTCAGTGACATAGTGTCGATGTTCCACCGCGTGAAAGCCGATTTCGTCGGTCGCGCCGTGGACGACGCCCCCTTTCAGCCCGCCCCCCGCCAAAAATACCGAAAAGCCATAGATGTGATGATCGCGGCCGTCGCTTCCCTGGGTGCCCGGCGTGCGGCCAAACTCGGTCGCGAAGACGACCAGCGTTTCGCTTAAGAGGCCGCGGCGCTTCAAATCGCGCAACAGGCCGGCGATGGGCTGATCGACCTTCTCGCAGTTGGCCTGGTGATTTTTCTGGAGGCCGCCGTGTGCATCCCAAACTCCGGCTCCGCCCGCGCCATGCTGAATCTGCACGAAGCGGACCCCCCGCTCGACAAACCGCCGCGCGGCGAGCAGCTGCATGCCGAAATCCTTGGTGGCGGGGCGGTCGAGGCCATACAGACGCGCGGTTTCGGCCGTCTCGCTCGCGAAATCGAGCACCTCGGGGACCGATCTCTGCATCTTGAAAGCCAGCTCGTAGGCCTGGATGCGGGCGGCGAGCGCCCCGTCTCCCGGATAAGCCGCGCCGCGGAGGCGATTCAGCTTGCCGACCAGCTCGAAGCCAATCTCTTGCTCGCGAGGCTGGCGGGCAATCTCGGGCCGGCCATAGTCGAGTGGGTTGGCCGGGTCGATCCGCAGCGGCACGGCATCGTGCGCGGGGCCGAGATAATGGCCGTCCTTTTTGTTCCAGTACTCGCGATTCCCCAGCGAAATGAACTGCGGCAAGTTGTCGTTCAAGGAGCCAAGGCCGTAATGCACCCATGCGCCCAGCGTCGGAAACTCCCCATCGAGCATGTGCCGGCCGGAGTGGAACTGCGTTTGCGCGCCGTGGTTGTCGTCGGTCGTGTACATCGAGCGGACGATCGCCAGATCATCGGCGCACCCCGCCAAATGCGGCAGCCAGTCGCTCACCTCGATGCCGCTCTGGCCATGCTTCTGAAAGCCGACTTGCAGCGGAAAGAGCTTGTTGCGCTGCTGGCCGTTGGCATCGTTGATGACAACGACGCGGGCCAGCTTCAGTTTGTCGGGGCTTTGCGCGTCGGCGAACGGCGTTTCGCTAATCGACTTGCCGGCGTATTTCGTGAGGGCCGGCTTGGGATCGAAGGTTTCCAGGTGGCTGACGCCACCGTTCATGAAGAGCCAAATGACGTTCTTCGCCTGGGGAGCAAAGTGCGGCCGGCCATCGGGCGGAGACCAGGGGGCTTCGCCCCGGCTCTCGCGGGCGAGCAGCGACGCCAGCGCGACTCCCGCGCAGCCGTCGCGCAAGTTGCCAAGAAAGTCGCGGCGGGTTAGGAAAGACGACGAGAGGGGGCGAGTGGTAGAGGGGGGGAAGGACATGAGTGAGTGCTCAGCGGACGGTGACGAAGTCGTTGTGATTCAGCAGGGCATGGACAAGGTTAACGCGGGCCGAGGCGGGGGCGATCTTGGCCCAGTCAGCGAGCGCGTCGCGGCAAGCGGCCAGTTCGTCGGCGGTCGGCTCGGTGCAAAGGATGGTCAAAAAGGAGGCCCGCACAAACGCTTCGTCCGACGCATTTGCGGGATCGACAGCCAGGCGCGCGGCGATCTTGGCGGCGGCATCGAGCGCGGGGCGGCTGTTGGCCAGAGCCAGGGCTTGCTGCGGAACGATGCTCTGCTCGCGGCGATAACATTCGAGCACTGCCGCGTCGTCGAACATCGCCAGGAATTTCTGATGGTCGTTGTGCGAATGAACGAAATACAGGCTCCGCCGCGTGGAATTTCCGTCTGCCACCGGAATCGACCGCCCGCCACGCCGCAGGTCCAAATCCCCCGCCAGGTGGAGCAGGCCATCGCGCACGAGTTGGGCCTCCATCCGCGTGCCGGGAAACCGCCAATAGAGCTTGTTTTCGGGATCGGCGGAAAGACCGGTGTTCAAGGTTCCCGGTTCAAGGTTCAAGGTTGAGTCTTCCCGCGAACTTGGAGCCTTGAACCTGGAACTTTGAACATCCCCCGCCGACGACAATCGATACGCGCTCGACGTGACCAGCAGCCGATGCAAATGCTTGAGGCTCCAGTCGTTGTCGCGCAGTTCGACCGCCAGCCAATCGAGCAGCTCCAGATGCGATGGGGGGGCCGATTTGCGGCCGAAATCGAACACGCTCGAAGCCAGCGGCTGGCCGAAGTGACGATTCCATAGGTGATTGGCCGCGACTCGGGGCGTCAGCGGTTGCCGGTCGTCCGTTAGCCAGCGAGCCAGCGCGGTCCGGCGGCCGGTGCTGATCGCCGGAAAGGGCTTCGCGCGGGATTCGGCCGATTCGAGGTTGTTTTCGGGCGTCTTGAGCGCGCCGCCGAGCGGGGCGTACTTATCGCTCTTCTCGGCGGCGGCCTTCTCGGCTTGTGCGAGGGTGTCTTTGGCGGCGGCGACTTTCTTCTCGGCGTCGGGTCTTTTGGCACTCTCGGCCCGCAGCAATTCGGCTTCGGCCTGGGCCAGGTTCTTTGCGGCGACGGCGATCGTCAACTGGCGCTCCGCGGCGGCAGCAGTTTGCGCGCGCGATAAGCTGTCAGCAGCGGGAGGATTGGCGAACTTTGCCCGGTCGGCCGCGGCGCGAGCCTGGATCACCATCAGCTCTTGCCGGGCGGCGGCGAGAGCCTTCTCGGCCACCACCAGATCGGCCTCGGCCTGCGCGAGCGTCGGCAGCTTGGCGGTTGGCGGCGCGGGCGCGGCGGTCGCCAGATTCAAGGCCGGCTCGATAAGCGCGACCGATTCGGCCAGCGGGCGCAGTTCAAAATGCGTGAAGGAAGCAAGCGCATCGTACGTGACGAGCGCCAAACTTCCTGGCTGCCGTGCCACGACCGAGCGAAATGCGAGTGCCGGCTCGCCATTGACGGACATATTCAGCAGCGTGCCACGAACGCGAATCACCATTTCCAGCGGCTCGCCGGTGGGAACCTTTCGCCGCTGCTCAGCGCCAGGTGGATAAACCGTCTTGCCGGCCAGCTGATACGAAAACTGCAGCTTCGATCCCGGCTCGACCGCGCTGATGTATCCCAGCTGCTCGTTTGGCCCCGCCTGATCGAACGCCAGTCCGACCGACTTCCATTGCTTGCCGCCGAGAATCGTGAACCGCAACTTGACCTCAAAATCAATCGGCACTTCCCCCACGAGCCGATACAGCCCCCGCACGCTGCCCGCGGCCTCTTGCCGGAGCGTGCCGTCCGCGTGTTTCCACTTTCCCGCTACCGCTTCCCACAAGTCAGCTCGCGCGGCGGCAAAATCGTCGCTCACCAGTGGCTTATCGCCAGCGGTGCCAGCGGCCGAATTAGGGGGCGACCCGCTTTCCTTGGGCTGCTCTGGCGAAGAGGTTTCCTGCACATTGACCACTGTTTGTCGGGCCAACTTGAGCGCTTCCTCGGCTGCCGCGATCTTCCGCCGGGCGAGGGCTAGGTGGTTTTGGACGATCCAGGGGCGCAAACCGGGCTGATAAGCCGCCGCGGGAAGCGCGACCGGCGCGATCAGCAGTTCCCCCGTCGCCAGGAGCGGCGGCACGCCCGGCAGCAGCGGCTGGTCCTGGGCCGGTTGTTTCTCATCGCCGCGCACGAACTTGAACGTCGGCGTGTCGAGATTGCAGTCGAATACCCGCGGAATACCATCGATTTCGTAGTCCGCCTCGCCGGGGACCTGGTCGAGGCGCACCTGATACGGCTCGAAAAACGCCCGCATCCGGTAATAGTCGGTCTGGGCGAGCGGATCGTATTTGTGGTCGTGACACTTGGCGCAATTCAGCGTTAGGCCGAGAAACGCCTTGGAAGTGTGCTCCACTGTTTCATCGAGCCAGGTGTTGCGATTGAACCGAAAATAGTGCCGAGCGAGAAAGCCGGTGGCTCGCAGCTTGTCGAGATCATCGGGATATAGCTCATCGGCGGCCAGCATTTGCCGGAGCATTTCGTCGTAGCCTACGTCCCGGTCGAGCGACTCGATGATCCAATCGCGCCAATGCCACATATGCTTCTGGCTGTTGCGAACCTCCGCGCCGAGCCCCCACCAATCGCTATAGCGCCAGATGTCCATCCAGTGGCGGCCCCAGCGCTCCCCATGCCGCGGGCTGGCAAGGAGCTGATCGACGACGCGCTCGTAAGCATCGGGCGCTGCGTCTTCCACGAAGGCCGTTTGTTCGGCGAGCGTGGGGGGGAGACCGACCAGATCAAGATAGAGCCGCCGGAGCAGGATCCGTTGGTCGGCGGGCTCTTGGGGAGCAAGACCGCGCGATTCGAGCTTCGTCAAAATAAAGGCATCGACCGCGTTATTGGCCCAGGTGGAGTTCTTCACGTCTGGAAGCGGCGGCCGCGGCGGCGCCCGAAAGGCCCAATGCTCGCGCGGATCGGGTTCGGACTGCTCGTCCGCCGGGCCGGTCACGCCTTGATCGATCCACGCGCGGACCAACGCGATTTCCGCCGGCTTGAGTGGGGCACCGTCGCTGGCGGGGGGCATCCGCGAATCGCCGTCGGTGCTGGAAACTCGCTCGATCAGCCGGCTGGCGCTACTCTGGCCGGCAACGGCGGCGGGACCACTTTCGCCACCACGCCGAATGGCGGCGGCCGTATCCAGCCGCAGGCCCCCCTCTTGCTTGAGCGCGCCGTGGCAGGCGTAGCATCGCCCCGCCAGCAGCGGCTTGATTTGGCGCGAATAATCAACCCGCTCGGCCGCGGTCGCCAGCGTGGTTGCCAGCAGCAAAGCGGGCAAGAGTGCGAAGTGACGCATGGAACCTCCCGGCCCCTATTGTCATCAACGGCTGCCGATCCGTCCACCCTGACGAATCGACGTGGGCGGACTTCCGGTCGCCGGCGTCTGGTTGCTGGAACGCCGCCGACGTGGCATTCGCGGCAGCCTGGCGGCTCACTCGCTCCGCTGGCTGGCCCCGGCCAGTTCGGCCGCGACCTTGCCGCCGCCGTGGCCGTTTTGCCTGGTATGCACCGAGGGGCCGATGATCGCGGCGATTTCAAACTCGTCGAGCTCTTCTTTTTCCAGCAAGCGCTTGGTTAGGGCTTCGAGCTGGTCGCGCTGCGCGGTGAGGATCTGCGCGGCCCGCTCCGATTGTTCCTGCAAAATGCGGCTTACTTCACCGTCGATCACTTCCAGCGTATGTTCGCTGAACGCCCGCTGCTGGTGCATTTCGCGGCCGAGGAAGGGATCGTCGTCACCCAGTTTGTAGCTGACCGGACCCAGCCGGTCGCTCATTCCCCAATTCATGACCATCCGGCGGGCAATGCTGGTGGCCCGCTCCAGGTCGTTTTCGGCCCCGACCGAAGTTTCGTTGTAGATCAGCTTTTCGGCCGCCCGGCCGCCGAGGAGCATCGTCAAATGGTCGCGCAGCTCCGGCTCCGACATGCTCACGCGGTCCTCGGAGGGGAGCATCTGGGTCACGCCGAGCGCCCGGCCGCGAGGAATGATCGTCACCTTGTGAACCTTGTGCGCTCCCGGCAATTGCCAGGCGAGCAGCGTATGCCCCGCCTCGTGCCAGGCGGTTTTTTCCTTCTCTTTTTCGGTCAGCACTTCCTCGCGCTTGGCCCCCATCAGCACCTTGTCGCGAGCGTGCTCAAAATCGGACATTTCGACCTGGGATTTGTCCTGCCGGGCTGCCCACAATGCCGCTTCGTTGACGATGTTGCGGATGTCGGCCCCGGTGAGACCGATCGCGCCGGCCGCCAGCTTGTTGAGATCGACATCCTCGGCCAGCGGCACATCGCGGGTGTGGACCTTGAAAATCTCGACGCGCCCCTTCTGGGTCGGCCGGCCCACCGTGATATGCCGGTCGAAGCGCCCTGGCCGCAGCAGGGCGGGATCGAGCACGTCGGGGCGGTTCGTCGCGGCGAGCACGATGACGAAGTCGCTTTGCGCGAAACCATCCATTTCGCCCAGAATCTGGTTGAGCGTTTGCTCGCGCTCGTCGTGCCCGCCTCCCAGGCCAGCCCCGCGTTGGCGGCCGACGGCATCGATTTCGTCGATGAAAATGATCGCGGGGGAGGTCTCTTTCGCGGTCTTGAACAGATCGCGAACCCGGCTGGCACCAACGCCCACGAACATCTGTATGAATTCGCTGCCGTTGACCGAATAGAACGGCACCCCCGCCTCACCCGCGACGGCCCTGGCCAGAAGCGTTTTGCCCGTCCCTGGCGGACCATTCAGCAGCACCCCCTTGGGCACTCGCCCCCCAAGCCGCTGAAACTTTTTCGGGCTTTTCAGGAACTCGACGATCTCCATCAGATCGGCCTTCACCCCTTCGATGCCCGCCACGTCCTTGAAGGTGATTGCCTGCCGCGACGCTTCGTACCGCCGGGCCGGACTTTTGCCAAAGCCAGTGAGAAAGCCTCCCCCCATCATCTGGTTTTGCTGGCGGCGGAGCCAAATCCAAAAGAACGCAAAGAGGCCCACCGTCAGCACGATGCTGGTGAGGAAGACGGTATAGGTCGGGTCGAACTCGATCGCGTTGTCGTAGCTTGCTCCGCTGGCGGCGAGGGCCTGCGCCAGTGCGGGGTTGTCTTTCGACCAGGCGGGAAGCTTGACCGTGAAATGCTCTTTCGCCCGTTCGGGCTTGGCAGCTGGCTTGGGCTTGGCCCCCGTGGGCGTTGCTTCCTTGCTGTTTTCCGTGGGGGGGGGCGTCGGTTGGGTCGCTCCCGTCAGTTCGGAAAGGAGCGGCGGCTGGCGAAACCGGCCGGTGGCGGTGTCGCTGCGCAGCGTCACCTCGGCGATGTTTTTGGCCGCGAGTTGCTCCAAAAAGACGCTGTACTTGATCTCGGTGCGCGGCGGCCCAGAGTTCATCACCAGCCAGAGGCCGGAAAGCAGCGCGATCACGATGAGCGGAATGAGCAGTCCTGGTCCGGCGGCGCGGGAGGGGCCTTTCCGCTTTTCATCGCCACCCATGTCGTCCTGATTGTCCATCGGTCCCCTTTCACGGTCCCGGTCATAGCGGAATCCCCCCGCCGAGGGCACAATATTGCATTTTATCCACCCGCCACGCGGCGTACACCCCGCGCGGCCAATTCGCCTCGGTTCGCCAGCATTCCCAACCGTGGAGCTCCTCATGCGCGTTAGCACCCCTTCGCTCTACGACCGGTTGGGTGGGGTTTTTGCCATCGCCGCGGTCATCGACGACTTCATCGATCGGATCATGGACGATCCGCGGCTCAACGCGAATCCCCAGGTGGACGAGGCGCACCATCGCGTCTCGAGGGCCGGGTTCAAGTATCTCGTGACCGAGCAAGTGTGCCACGCCACGGGGGGCCCGCAGCGTTATACCGGCCGGACGATGCGCGATTCCCATGCCCACCTGCGAATTACCGAAGGCGAGTGGAGGGCGTTCTTGGACGACCTGAGCCAGACGCTGACGAAGTTTCGCGTCCCCGCCGCCGAATCGGCCGAGATTTTCGCGATCGTCGCCAGCACCAAGGCGGAGATCGTCACCCCGTCCGAATGATCCGCTCGCCCATCAGGGTCAGCAGGGCCGGAATCTGCAGCACCGTTTCGCGGTCGTATTGTTGCACCGAGTCGGAGAGGGCTTCGTAGGGCACAAGATCGGCGTGAATCTTGTTCGGCTTGTCGGTCGGCCCGTGTTTCCAACCGGCGAGATAGCGGTCCGCACACCAGCGGTTGTGCTCCATCCGAGCGAGCCGCTCGATCTCCTCTTGCGTGAAGGCCTCGAATGGCCGCGTGCCGGGCGGATCGGGCTCGCCAATGGGGATCCGCCCGCAACCGGCGGCGCGCAGCTTGACGTCGATATGGTCGGCCTGTTGCCGACAGGAAGACTTGTAACCGGCGTCGAGCAGGGGCCACGGCAGGGTCGAGCCGTCGGAGGGGCGCGATTGGTCCGCCAGTCGCTGGGCCACATACCGCGCATGGATCGCCTGGGCGAGCAGGTCGAGCTTCTCTTGCAAAATCTGCTCGCGGCCGGCGGAGACTTCTGGCTCGCCGAAGGAAGTCACATTCCACCCCATCGCCTCGCCGCCGCGCTGGTCGATCAGGGCGGCCAGCCCGCGCTGCTCGCTTTGGCGAACGAAGATCGGCGTGCGGGCCGCTTGCAGGGCTTTCGGCAGATGCAGCGCGATCGAGAGCGCCCGCGGATCGCAATCGAGGCAAATCGCCACAACCAGCCGCTCGTCGTCGCGCGTGGCCCAGCTTTCCAGCTTTTTGCGCACTTCAGGCTGTTCGATGCTGTGCGGCACGAACTCCAGCTCGACGACCTGCTCGATCTGCGGATAGCGCGACAATAGATTCAGCCGCTTGGCGGTCGCTTCGGGATCGAGCACCGTAATCCGCAGCTTCTTGCCGCCGGCAAAGTGGCCGATCCGAGCGGCTTGCAGGGCGACGCTCTCCCCCATCTGCCCAAAGCCGACAATCACCAGATGCACCCCGGGCGCGGCCGATTCGGGAGTGGTCGGCGGATCGAGCGGATTGCGCATCAAAAAATCGCGGGCGCTGTTTTCGTAAAAACTGAAGATGCGGGCCTCGAACGGATCGGTTGTGCAGCTGAAGATTTTGTGCTGCCGAAACAGCTCGGCCAGTTTCAGGTCGATGATGTGAACGTGACAAAGCAGCGGTCCCGCCCGCTCGCGGCGGCTGGCGACCGCCACCTCGCGCCCTTGCAAGGCGATTTCGATGTTGATGCTGTCGTCGCGGCAAACCGCGATCAGCCGGGACGCCCGCGCCAAGCCAGCCCGCCGCAGCAGGATCGCGCTGGTGGCATCGCCGACCAGGATGGGCACCCCCATCGCGCGGGCGGTGGTGAGCTCGTCATCGCGCTCATCGATTTCAATCACCACGACCTGGTCGCCATGCTCGCGCAATTGCTTGACGAGGTGAAAGCCCTTCCGTCCCAGGCCGCACACAATCACGTGCCCCTTCATTTGCCGCAGGCGGCGGTCGGACAGCTGTTGCTTGAAGATTTCAAAGGCTGCCCGGACGATCGCGATCCCCGCGACCAAGGCCCCCAGCCAGCGGGCAATTTCCAGCATCACCGGGGCGGGAAACTTGCGCGGCGTGAGCTGCAAAATGAAGAGCTGCAGCGTGCGGTAGCTGACATCGGCCACATACCACGCCGGCCAGCCGTTGGGGATATTCCGACCGATATCATCCTGATGATTGCCAATGAACCCGAAAACCAGCGTCCCCGCGACCGCCCCCCAGAACAGCCCCGTCCCCAGGCGGCGTTGGAACTGGGACAGGATCATGCCGGGGCCCTAAAAGCGGGCATTATAGCCAGAGAGGGGGCAGATTCGCAGACCAACCCTACGACTGCATCGACGGCAACTGAATCACCTCGCCATAGGGAGGGTTAAAGTTGCGGTTCACTTGGCCGATCATTCCCCACAGCATTCGATAAGGGGGTGCCTCGGCGGGGATTTCGATGTAGCCGTCGGTGAGCAGGATCGCCGCTTCGACCTCGGGATCGTCGGCCAGGTGCCGGATGCCGGGGGCCATGTCGCTGTAGCCGAAGCCGCTGATCTTGTATTCGGCCAGTTGCTGCGGCTCGACCCACTGATCGCTGGTGACTTCGATGTCACACTGCACGAGGCGAACCTCGCCCACGCCGGTGGCGTCGCAAAATGCCCCGATCGCCCCCAGGGCCCGCGGCAGGATGTCGGTCATCGAGCCGCTGGTGTCGAGCATGATGTGCAGCGTCCAGCCGGTGCGGCGGCGGCCGGGGCGGACGAGATCGGCCCGGTCGGCTCCGCGGCGCGACGGGCGGGCATACGTCCGTTCGCCGGGAGCGATGGCATCCATCCAGCGTTGCATCGCCAATTCCCACGGCGGAGCATAGGCGTCGCGCACCGCCTGCATCATGGTCGAGCCCCGCTGCGGCTCGGTCGCGTCCATCGGCTGACCGGCAGCGTCCATCTGCTTTTTCAGTTCGGCCAGGCTGGCGGCCTTGGCGGCGGCCTTTTTTACCTCTTCGCGAAACCGCTTCCGCAGCTCCGGCGGCAATTCGGGCTCGAATTCCGGTTCGCGATCTTCCGGCAGCAGATCGCCGGGGCTGAGCTGCTTGTCGGGCCGAATCAGGTCGGGCTCGGGCTCTTTCTCGACGAGGCCCGCCTCTTGCAAGGCGGTGCTCATGGTGCTGCGGGGCGTCTTCGAGCGGCGTTTGCCCTTTGCACCGCGCGGGTCCCAGCAGCGCATGCCGTCGGCACCTTCGCCCGCCAGCTCGACGCACAGCTCCTCCAGCGATTTCTCGCGAGCTCCCGGCATGTCGAGGCCATCCAGCGGCGGATCCCGGAGCAACTCCTCGCGCAAAATGTCGTTGATGATGTAGTCGTGGGCGAAATTCACGAGCAGGCGGTTGGTGTCTCCTTGCCGGCCATGCGAATCGAGGGCCAGGTGCATCAGCTCGTGGGCCAGTACAAACGCTGCCTCCCCCACGGGAATTTGAGCGAACAGGTCGGGCTGCACCAGCACGAGGCCCGACGGCGCGACCGCCGCCACGCTGACCTTGCGCGTCGGCTTGAGACGGACCAGCCGCGCGAGGCCAGACAAATGCGGTAGGCTCGCGCTCGCCAACCGCAGCGCCTGGCGCGAGCGGTCCATGGCGATATTCTCGGCACTGGGATAACGCGGGTCCTTCACAGGCCGGTAACCTCCTTCAGAGCCTCAAACATCGCCTGCTCGGCCCCCAGCTCGGCCCATTGGGGAACCAGATCGACCAGCACGGCAAAGCGGAATTCGTCGGGCAGGGCGGCGAGGAACGTGTTGACCTTCTCCGGCGTAGTCGCGGGCAATTCCCGTTTTTCGATGATCTTCCGCAGCCGATTGATGATGAACCAGCGGGCGGTATCGGCCTCGGGCAGCTTGCTCGGGTCGGCGAAATAGTCCTCGATGGGCAGAATGTCGGCCAGCGATTCCTCGGCCATCGCGCAGAAGATTGCGGCATCCTCGGAGCTGACGGTGCCGAAAGCCAGGGCCCGCCGCAGGTCGTTCGAGAGGGAGCCTCGCTTTTCGGCCAACGACAGCGAACGCGAGAGGCTGGTCCAGGCGCGCGGCGTCGAAAACGGCACCGGCAACTTGGGAACCGGCCGCATCAGCACGCCCGGCAGATAGGTGATGAACGCCAGCACCTCGCTCCGCACGCCGTTGGCCTTGGCCCAGACGAGCCATTCCTTGACATCGACCCGCACGTTGACGATGAACACCCGGTTCACCAGGGCCGAGCTCATCGTGCGCACGAGCGCGCGGTCGTCCGACCGATTGCCGGCGGCTACCACCCAAGTGCCGGCGGGTAGCTTGTGCTCGCCGACGCGCCGCTCCAGCAGCAGCGAATAGAACGCCTTTTGAATATCGGCCGGGCAGGCGGGCAATTCATCGAGAAACAAGACGAACGGCTCGTTATTCTCCGGCAGCAGCATGCGCGGCGGGCAAAAGACCGACCGCTGGCCGACGATCCGCGGAATGCCGCTCACGTCTTCTGGGGCGATTTGCGTTCCCAAGAGCGAGCGGCACGGCAGCCCCGCTTCCACTGCCGCCTGCTTGACAACATCCGACTTGCCGACGCCCGGCGCCGACAAGAGCAGCAGGCTTTGCTCGCGGGCCAGGGCCTTGAGCAGACCTTTGGCCTGGCTGAGCGTGAGATTGACGCTCGACATACTGCTTCTTCCTTTCTGCGGGCGTGCTCACACCAACCCGACGCGCCAGCGAGGGATCATATACACAAGCCCGACGCGCCAGCGAAGGAAATTCCTTGGCTGGTCGTCTCCCTCTCTCGCGCTTCGGGCTTGTATGCGCTGCCGCTGCGTGCTTGCATCCCTTCGCCATAGTGTGAGCGCCCAAGGCCGCTCCTACAATGGTCGCCGGAGGGCAGGACAATGTTCAATCAGGCGGACGGCGGCGTGCAAACGATCCTTGGAATCGGCGCTCATTACGACGACGGCGTCTTCGGCATTGCGGGCTGCCTGCTAAAAGCGGTGCGGAAGAACCATCGGGTCGTCATCCTGTCGCTGATCGGCGACTATAGCAACTGGAAGCCGGTGATCGGCCGGGAACGCGAATTGGTCGCGGGAACCGCCGAGATTTCACGCGATTATGGCGTGGAAACCCGGTTTCTGAACTTCACCGAGATGAAGTGGGACGTCAATGAGGAGAATAAGCGGGCCGTGGCCCAGGCGGTGGCCGAAATTCAGCCCGACCTGGCCTTTCTCCTGTGGCCGCACGATACCCATGCCGACCATCAGGTTGCCTCGCAATTGGCCAGTGTCGCCCTGCGGCATGGGGATAGGCTTTTGGCGCGGGGCGTCAAATTCAAGCATCCGGGTCGAATTTATCACTACGACAACGGTCCCCGGCACACGATTGGCTTCGAGCCCGATACGTTCGTCGATATTTCGGACGATTGGCCGAAAGCCAGCGAGTGGCTCGGCCGGCTGATGGCGCTGCGCAGCGGCATCTAGTACGACCCCACCGCGCCTGACGGCGCCGTGCAAGCCAAAGAGACGCTCGCCCGCTATCGCGGCCAAACCGCCGGCGTGAGATATGCCGAAGCGCTGCGTGCGGCGAATGCCTATCCGCAGGAGATTCTTTGAAGGAACGGCGGGCCGTAATGGTTTGTGTCTTGCGACCCGCGCCATAGGCATCCGGCGATTTGCTGCTAGCGGGTAATCTTGCGCCCGCGATACAACCGATACAACCCGACGGGGAGCGCGACTGCCGCGTCCCCGGCAGGCCGCTTTCGGTCTGGTTTCGCATTTTCGCCGCCGGCAATTCTCTTCTGGCGCCGCCGGTTGATAGCATCGCAGCAAGGTGACGACGTGCCGACCGAAATTACCGTTGTCGTGCCGGTATACAATCGCGCCCAGACCGTTTTGGAGACGCTCGATTCGGTGGCCGGGCAGAACAGCGCTCCGACCGGACTGATCGTGGTCGATGACGGTTCGACGGACAACTCGGCCGACGACGTGCAGGCGTGGCTGCGCGCTCATGCGTCAGTGAGCCAATCGCTCTTGATCCGCTCGAAAAATCGGGGCGCCGGGGCGGCCAGGAACCTCGGTTTGCAGCATGTGACGACCCCCTGGGTGGCGTTTCTCGATTCCGACGACCTTTGGCCGGCTGATTTTTTGGCTCGCGCTCAGCAGGTGCTGGCGTCTTCGTCCGAGCTAGTCGCCGCGACGGCGGATCGGCGTTACATCGATACCAGTGGCAGCACGATTTCGCTGAGTTCCACCAAGGGAATTGCGGCCAACGCCATCCAGTGGCTATTCGAAAACGACGGCGGCATCGCCTCGGCGAGCGTGATGCGAACCGACGTGGTGCGGCGTTTGGGGGGCTTTTCCGAAGTCCTGCCGACCGGCGAGGACTCGATCCTCTTTCATCCGCTGAGCCTGGCGGGGCCATGGCGGCACATTCCCGGCGAGCCAGTGACGTATCGCGTCGGCATCGCGGCCAGCCGGGGGGAGTTCGGTAATTTAACGAGCGTCGTGTCGGGAAATCACCGCCGCTGGGCACAGATTTACGACGACTTCATCATGCGGCATGGGGGCAGCAAGTTGCTCCCCCGCTCGGTCTATTCGCGAGTTTTGGCGCGGCGGTGGTTCGTGGCGGGAAAATACTCGTGCCGCGAGGAAGCGTGCTACTGCCTGCTGCGCAGTCTCAGCTGGCGGTTCAAGACCCAAACGCTCTGGAAGCTGGCGCGGATTTATCTCGGCCAACGGACGGCGTCGAGCAAGTCGAGCGCCGCGTAGAGGTAGATCGGGACGTGTCCACCAGGCTGAATATGGCGGGCAGCGCTCCCTCTACCCATCATCCCGAAACCGCTGTTCCGTCCAGGGGTCGCCGTGCATGTGGTAGCCGCCGCGCTCCCAGTAGCCGGGCTGGTCGGCGGCGAGCAACTCGACGCCCCGAATCCACTTGGCACTTTTCCAGGCATAAAGCTGTGGAACCATGCCCCGCACTGGCCCGCCGTGATCGGCCGAGATGGGCTGATCATCGTGCAAATCCGCGAGCAGGGCATCTTCAGCCAAAAAATCGGCCAGCGGCAGATTGGTCGTCCAGCCGTTGTCGTATCCGTGGCACAGCACGAATTTTGCTTCGGGCTTGATTCCCGCCCGGCTGAGCAACTCGCGGGTGGCAACCCCCTCCCAGATGTTCGCGAGCCGCGACCATTTGGTGACGCAGTGGAAATCGGCAAAGACCTTGACCCGCGGTAATTGCCGGAACTCGGCGAGAGTGAAAGTTAGCGGCCGCTCGACCAGGCCAAAAATTTGCAGCCGCCACTTGTCGGGGCCGGGCACTTGCGGCGTGCCGAAGGCATCGAGCACCGGCCACTTGCGGGTGCGCGATTGCCCAGGCGGAATGCGGTTGGCCCGGCGAGTATCGGGGCTGACGATGATCCCCTCCGGGAGGCTTTCGGGGCCCGCCGGCTCGCCAGGTTGATACTTCGGGTCGGTGAGGTTCTCGAACATGATCGCACGGCGCTCGGTGGAAGGGACCCCTGCAATTTCCACCGGAGAGCCGCGCGATGCAAGCCGGGAGCCCCGCCCACCTAGCCGACGGCAACAGCGTCGTCGAGCAGGTCGTGGGCGGCGCGAATCTCGTCTTCCAGCGTCTGCTCGGCCGAGCGGCAGGCGAGGTAGGCCGCCGTCAAATGGTGGCGGCCGGCTGCCGTATGGACGGGAATAGAGCGGGTCGGCTGGGCGGTATGCCCTTCGTAAAAGGTGACTTGCACCGGGCGAATCGCGGCGACCGTTACCAAATCGGCGGTGAGGTGATAATCGACGAGAATCTCGACCTCGCGGGCCTTGGCCTCGTCTTCCCAAACAATGCGATAGACGTGCATGGAACGCTCCGAATCTGGTATGGCGGCGTCTTTTCCTAAAGGGGAAGCTGCTTAGGGTATCATGTGCGTCGGCCACCACGAAGGCCGGCTGCATGAAATCCGCATGAATTCCGCTAAAATCGCCGGCTTGCGGCTCGTACGAACGCTAGCAAAGCGAATGGCAACGCGAATCACGCAAATGGGGCTTAAGGCGGTTTCGGCTCCCTTAGGGCGACTGATGAGGCGACGATGGACCTGAACTTGCAGGGCAAAGTGGTGCTGGTTTCCGGCGGGGCCAAGGGAATTGGCCAGGGAATTTGTCGGGTTTTGGCTACCGAGGGGGCCATCTCGGCGGTCATTGGCCGCAATCGGGCGGACAACGAGCAACTCGTGGCCGAGATCGTCGCGGCCGGCGGCCAGGCGCTCGCGATTCAGGCCGAGCTGACCCAAACGGCCGACTGCCGCCGGGCGGTGCAAACCGTCATCAACCAACTGGGCCGCATCGACGGCCTCGTGAACAACGCGGGAATCAACGACGGCGTCAGCCTGGAGCACGGCACCACCGAGCAGTTCCTCGCCTCGTTGCGCAAAAACCTGATCCACTACTACGAACTCGCACACTTCGCCCTGCCGGAACTCAAGCGCAATCGCGGGGTCATCGTCAACATCGGCTCGAAAGTTGCCGAAACTGGCCAAGGTAGTACCAGCGCCTATGCCGCCGCCAATGGGGGGCGCAACGCCCTGACCCGCGAATGGGCCGTGGAACTCGCCAAATATGGCATCCGGGTGAATGCGGTCATCGTGGCCGAATGCTGGACGCCGATGTACGAGACCTGGCTCGCGTCGCAGCCTGACCCAGCCGCCGCCAGGGCCGCCATCGAGCGGCGGATTCCGCTGGGGCAGCGAATGACAACCGCTAACGAAATCGCCAGTACGGTGGCATTTTTGTTATCGGACCGCTCGAGCCACACCACCGGGCAACTGCTGCATGTGGACGGGGGCTATGTGCATCTCGATCGCGCGCTCGGCTAAGGGCGATCACTTCTTCTTGTTCTTCGATTTCGAGGGGGAGTTGCTCCCAGGTTTGTTGGCAGCTTTGGACTTGGCCTTGCTTACTTGCTTGAGGGTTGCTTCTCCCTGGGCAATGGCCCGCTTGGCATAGGCGGCGGCTTGCTGGGCGTTTTTGAAGTCGTGCAAGGGTCCCAGGCGCGAAACGCTATGCGTATCTTCCTCAGCTTCTTTCTTTTCGGCGCGAGCTTCGGTCAGCGCGTCGGCCGTGTCGGTCCAGTCCTGGTCGGCGTGATAAAGCTCGCGGCGGATCTGGTCGAGCACCTTGGCGGCCAGTTCCACGCGCGACCTGGCGGTGAGACGCTCCGGATGACGGTCAAGCTCGCTGGCCCGTTCGGTCACCACATCGATCCCCGTTAGCGCCGCCAAACGTGCCTGCACTTCGGGGCGGGAGAGAATCATCGTTTCGAGCGCTTGCAAGTCCCGCTTGGCTTTCTCGAATTCGGCGAGTGCCTGGGCATAGGGGGAATCGGCCGATTGCTCGGCGATGATCTCTTGCTCGATTTCGGCGAGTTGCTTGGCCAGATCGCGCACCTCTTGTTGTGCCGCCTCGAACTCGGCGACCGCCTCCCGCATCCGATTGAGCGCGACGCCGTAATCGGCCTGAGCGCGGGCCCCTTTCCCCTCGGCCGCGGCGAGCAACTGTTTGCCGGCGGCAACTTGCGCCTCGGCGGCGGCACCAACCCGCTTGAGGGCCTTCGCGGCAGCTTCCGAACCGCGGCCACGATTGCGGCGGCGAGGAGCGCCGTCGGCCGTGATCCAAAAGCCCAGAAGCAAGCCCGCCAGGCAAGTGGCGGCGATCCAGCAGCGAGTTGAATGGATGGCAGACATGGCTTTCCCCAGGGGCCGATGGATATCGTAAAGGGCGGCCCGGCGACAAGGCAATCGACAGCGGATTACAATTCCGCTGGCTATCCCCGCCAATACGTCACGATCCTCCGAGACTACGATGCGCTGCAT
>JANRLS010000035.1:0-6075 GCA_033762315.1 Pirellulaceae bacterium | reverse complement strand
AAATCTGGTTGTCCGGGTCGTTTTCGGCCACCACCATCGCCGCCCGGCTGACCGCCTCGTCGAGCAGCGACTCAAGCCCGGCGGCCACTCCCTCGCGCGTCTTATAAGGCTTGCCGTCGGCTCCCATGACGGTGCCAAATTTGACATGCACCAGCTCAACTTTATCAAAGCCCCAGCGGCGGGCGACGGCGAAGAGCTTATCGAAATGCTCCCCCTGGCGATGATCGACGACATAGAGAATCGTGCTGGGCCGCCAGGTTTCCAGCCGGTATTGAATGGTCGCCAGGTCGGTCGTCGCATACAGAAACGCCCCGTCCTTCTTCTGCACGATCATCGGGGTCTCGAAACCCTCGACAAACACGCAAACCGCTCCTTGGCTGTCCTGGGCCAATCCCCGACTTTGCAAATCTGCGACCACCTTTGCCAGCCGGTCGTGATAGAAGCTCTCGCCGTATTCGTGGTCGAACTGAACGTTCATCCGTCCATAGACACGGGCAATCTCGTCTCGGCAGTTGGGCAGGAACTCGTGCCAAAGTCGCAGGTTTTCGGCATCGCCGGAGTGGAGCTTGGCGGTTTCGGCGAGCACGGCGGCGGCGATTTCGGCGTGTTGCTGGGCGAGCGCGGACAGCCGCGGATCGGCTTCGACGGCGGCAATTTTGCCTTGCAAGGCGGCCAATTCGGCGGCTTGTTCGTGGGCTTGCTCCTGGGCTTTCGCTAGGGCCTGGGCGGCCTTCTTATCGGCCCCTTTTTCGCCCGTTTTGGGTTGGGACTTCAGCCGTTCGATTTCGGCCTCGCGCAGGGCAAACCGCTGCTGGGCGAGAGGCAGCGCGGCGAGACTCTCGCGATAATCGACCAGCCTATGCACCAGCTTATAGAGCCGGCTCAGCTCGCCGACCGGGTTCGCCCCGAATGCCGTCGAGTCGGCAAAGTGCTTATATCCATAAATTATCATCCCGAATTGAGTGCCCCAGTCGCCAAGATGGTTATCAGTGATGACGTGGTGGCCGAGGAACCGCAAAGTGCGGGCCAGGGCATCGCCGATTACCGTCGAGCGGATGTGGCCGACGTGCATCGGCTTGGCGACATTGGGCGAAGAATAATCGATCACCACCGTGCGCGGCGGGCTGGCGGCGGGAATGCCGACCCGCTCGTCGTGAACCGCCGCATTGAGCTGGGGGGCGAGCCAATCGTCGCGGAGGCGCAGGTTGATGAAGCCCGGCCCGGCGATTTCCGGCGGCTGGCAAAGATCGGCGAGGTCGGTCGCGGAAACGACCCGCGCCGCCACGTCGCGCGGCGATTGCGATAGCTGCTTCCCCAGCGGCATCGCAAAATTGGCCTGATAATCGCCGAATTTCGCATCCCCGGCGGGCCGCAGCATCTCCAGCAGTTCGGCCAGCTTGGCCGGCTCCGCCACCAACGCCGCCAGTGCGGGTCGAAATCGATCCTTCAGAACCGCCAGAACATTCATGCGCGCCTGCCGTGAGAGTGGAAATGCACTGGGCAGACGCCGCCAGTTTGCAGCCTTGCCCGCCCCCATATTCTTCGCGGGGGGTGGGGCTGGGCAAGGGGGCGATTGCAAGCCTCGTTCGCTCGTCGGCCTACGAGCGGCCGGTGGTCGGCTCGACTTCGTCCACGGCGGGAACCTCGACCCCATCGACGAAGCTGGCGAGCGACCGGCTGCGATAGGGCTGCTGGAGCTTGCGAACCGCCTTGGTTTCGATCTGACGGACCCGCTCGCGGGTGACGCTGAAAATCTGGCCGACCTCTTCCAGCGTGTAGGCGTAGCCATCGGTCAGGCCATATCGCAGCCGCAGGATTTCGCGTTCGCGATAGTTCAACCCCTGCATCGCCTCGTCGATCCGGCTTTTGAGGGCCTGCTGGTGCGTGTCATAAAGCGGGTCGATATCGCGGTGATCGGCCACGAACTCGCCGAAGTAGCTGTCGTCGTGATCGCCCACGGGCTGGTCGAGCGAGAGGGGCTGGCGCGACATCTTCAGGATGCAGCGGGCGTCGTCCAGCGAAAGGCCGGCCCGCTGGGCGGTTTCCTCGGCAGTCGGCTCGCGGCCCAGTTCTTGCAGCAGGTCGCGGGTGATCGTTCGCACCTTGCTCATCGTATCGATCATGTGAACCGGGACGCGAATCGTGCGGCTTTGGTCGGCAATGGCCCGCGTGATGGCCTGGCGAATCCACCAGGTGGCGTAGGTGCTGAATTTGTAGCCGCGGAGATACTCGAACTTATCGACGGCCCGCATCAGGCCGGTGTTCCCCTCTTGAATGAGGTCGAGAAACGACAGCCCGCGATTGCGATACTTCTTGGCAATCGAAACCACGAGCCGCAAGTTGCCGGCGGAAAGCACCCGCTTGGCGGCATCGTAGGCCCCGCGATAGATTTCGGTCCGCTCGATCCGTCGCTGCAAGGTGGCGGGGGTTTCGAGGGTGATCCGCATCAGGTAGCACAGTTCCTTCCGAAGATCGGCGGTCGAGCGGCCGGCCGACGAGCCGAGCACCTTGGCTTCGCGAAGCTGGATTTTCAGGGTTTGCATGCGGCCGAGAATCGCGCCGAGGCGGTCGAAGAGGGGCTGCAGGCGGTTGTTGCGGAGGTTCATTTCCTCAACCAGGCGAACCGCCTTGTTGCGGCGAATCGTCAGCCGCTGCCAGGCCGCTCGCCGGTCGCGAAGGGGGGCTCGCTTGCTCACCGCCAGGCGATAGTCGCGGTGATTTTGCTGCAACAGGTGCTTGAGGGTGATGAGATTCGGCACGATCCGCTTGAGGATCCGCTTCTTTTCGCCCGTGTTGGTGACGGAAACCTCGATCGTCCGGTCGAGGCGAAGCTGGCCGTCGCGCACCTTTTCGAGCGCCTCGACCGCCCCTTGCAGGACATAGTCGGTGGCGAGCATGCTGTGGCGAAAGCGGGCCCGCGTGATTTCGATCTGCCGGGCCGAGGCGATTTCCTCCTGCCGGTTGAGGAGCGGAATTTCGCCCATTTGCATGAGATACATGCGGACCGGATCGTCGGTGGCGTCCACGTCGTCCTGATCGTCGCCATGCGGATCGGGCTCTTCGTCGAAATCCAACGCTTCGGCGGCCGGGGTCTCGTCGTGCTCGTCCCCCAGAGCGGGGCCATCGTCGTGCATCAGGCCATGTCCGTTGACCTTTTTTGGGGCCGATTTGCGGGGAGTAGCGATCACGGGACGAAGTTGCTTGGCCATCAGGTGACGTGCTCCGAGTAGCGACTGGCGGCGGCCGGAGTTGGCCGCGGCGAAATCGCTCTATTGCAAGCCGGGTGCCACACCCCCGCCGGCTGCCGGTTGGTCGCTGCAAGTGCTGTTGGTGAAACAGCTTGCGCTTGGACGGCGAATATCCACGCGGCCGGCGGAGCGGTGGCGATCTGGCAACAAGCGATGCGCGCGGGCAACACTCGCCCGCCACTTTCATCGTAGCGCGACGCGCGCAGCGGGAAAGCAAGATTTGCCCGCCAGGCGCGGTGGCAGCGGCTGTAGCGACTTTGCCGCCGGAGCTAGAACCCCGTCACTCGTCGCTTGCCGAAGACATTGCCCCCTCCAGCGACGAGCGTGTCGCTGCCAGCGCCGCCGTCGAGAAGGGCCTTTTTCGCCGAGCTATTGCGAATGGCGAGTTGATCGTTGCCGCTTCCCAGAAGGGCGAAGAGGAGGTTTTGCACGTCGAGGTCGTCGATGTCCACTCCATCGTTGCCACTTCCGGCGTCGAGGTGGGCGTCGTGCCCGACATCAACGGTGTCCACCGCCAGCGTGTCGTTGCCCGAGCCAAGCTTGACCACCAGGTTGTCGATCACATTGACGCCACCCAGCACCACCCCGCCCGCACCGCGCTGATCGCCGAAATCGGCGAAATAGCCGACCGAAAGCGCGGAGTTGTCTTGCTCCGCGCCAGTATCGATCAGCAGGTCGTCTCCCACGGCGGAGTTTTGCACGGAAACGCCGTCGCTCCCGCCGCCGGTGTTGATCTTGAGAACGCGGCCGACGAGCGCCTCGACGCCGACGAAATCGCTGCCCGCGCCGGTGTCGATCTCCTCATTCTGGCCGACAAAAACGCCGCCACTCCCTTGATTGTTGGTGAAGACCGAATCGTTGCCCGCACCGCTTTGGATGACGAGATGGACGGCGACGTTGGTGTTGGTCAGGCCGATGAAGTCCGCGCCGCGGCCGGTGCTCAGCACGGCGCTTTCGCCGATCGAGCACCCTTCGACGATCGCGAAGTTGTTTCCTTCGCCCAAGTGGACATCGAGCATCTGGGCGATGTCGTTCTCGAACAACAGCATGTCGTCGATGCCGCTGCCGCCACGCAGAATCAGGTCGTCGCCGATGGTGGACGAATCGACGCCGAAAGCGTTTCGGCCACTGCCGAGATTGGCATCGATGCGCTGCCGGATGTTGACATCGACGATGCCGACGCCATCGTCACCCTCGCCGAGGCGGAGAATGAGGTTGCGGGCGTCGAGCGTCGCGCCGGCGGCCGCGCCGAGCAGGGCATGGAGGTCGTCTTCGAGCTGGTCGGTGTCTCCCAAGTCCCCCTCGTAGCCGAAATAGTCGGCCAAATCGACGAGCGCGGCCGCATCGTTGCCGATGCCAAGAATGTCGTCTCCGCCGCGGAGATCGACGTCGATGTTTGCCGCAATTCCCGTAAACGTACGGACGCTATTCCCGTTCAGATTGGTGCCGCCAGCGACTTCGGTGCCGCCCAATCCCACCACGGCGAATTGACCGGCCGCCAGCTGGACAATGACCACTTGATTGGCGACATTGTCGCCGCGGACCAGCAGATTTCCCCCCGTCGCCTCGACCTGGACGAGGCCGGCCAGCAGATTGCGCGCTTCCAAACCTTCGATGCCGAGCCGCCGAATCCGTTGCCGAGACATGCAGAATGCTCCGGTGCGAATGACCAGGATTCCGTGGGAAAAATCCCTTATGATTCGCCATCGCCTGAATTTCCAGTCAGTTACGGGTCCAAAATCTCGATTCGCCGGTTGTCGGCAGCGGCGCGACCGCTATCCTCAGCCGAGGCTGACGCGAAGCCCCCCCAGCCATGGCTGGGCAGCGCGAAAATGGTTTGTGCGGCCGAAGGGTTCAACTATCCTGCCATTTCGGGCAGTACTCTTACCCGACTCGTTCAGGGCAGGGTGATGGCTTCCATGTCGGCCAGTTTCTTTCAGCTAGTATCCGAAAAATCGCGGGAAAGCCCGATCTGGAAGGGGTATTCGCAGCTCGACCGAACCCAGTGGCTGCCGGCCGCGGCGCTGGAAGAACTGCAACTGCATCATTTGCGGTCGCTGGTGGCCCATTGCCGTCGGGAGGTTCCCTATTATCGGGATACTTATCAAAAGTGCGGGCTGCAAGAGGATGATCTTCGCACCCTGGCGGACATCCGCCACCTGCCGCTACTTGCCCGAACGACCTGGCAGAGCCACTACGCCCACCTCCAAGCCGAGCATTTGCCGCCGCCGATGCGGGAAGCGGGAACCGCGAGTACTTCAGGCACCAGCGGCGTGGCGATCGAACTGCGGCAGACAAACCTCACCGCGCTCTGGTGGCTGGCGTTCTTTCTGCGCGATTTGGAATGGTGCGGCATCGACCCCCGCGGCTCGCTGGCCTGCATCCGCGCGGTCAAGCTGAAGACGGACGAACAAAAGCGGCGATTCCGGGAGGGGCTGGTGCAGCCGTTTTGGCATGCTTCGCTCCGCGGCATCATCCAGATGGGGCCGTGCCATGGTTTCGACCTGCTGCAGGACCCGCGGCGGCAATTGGAGTGGCTGCGGACGACCGCACCGCGCTACCTGCTGGGTTATCCCTCGAATCTCGACTACTTGGGGCAATTGCTACGCGAGGAGCGGGGGCAGATTCCCAATCTGGAATTGATCCAATCGTTCGCCGAGTCGCTCGAAGACGACATGCGCGAGCGGATCGAAACCGCGTTTGGCGTGCCGGTCAAGAACACCTATAGCTGCATGGAGGCGGGCTATCTCGCCTCGCCTTGCCCGGTTGGCGATGGGTTTCACGTGCATGGCGAAAACGTGATCTTGGAAGTTTTGGACGAGGCCGG
>JANRLS010000034.1:0-19394 GCA_033762315.1 Pirellulaceae bacterium | reverse complement strand
GGCTCAACTGGTTTCGGCCGATTCTGAAAGCCTGCGGAGCGTCGTTCGATGACGGCTCGGCTTGCCACCTTGATTTAGTCCAATGGGCAACCGCTCCCACTTGGGGCAAACTTCGCCCCGCATCAACTCGGAAACAACTGTTGGCCGAAGACGCGGCGTTTCTGGCCGAACAACTGAAAAACGAGCGGCTTCGGCTGTTGCTGGTCAACGGAATGTCCGTGATTCGGGAGCTTCGGCGAACGCTTGCGCCGAATTTGGACGAACTAGAACCGATCATCGGCTATGCTCACGTCGATACGCGCCTATTCACGGGGAACGTCTTTGACCGGGTGCGAGTAATTGGGTGGAGTACGAACCTGCAATCGTCGTTTGGCGTCACTACCGAACTGCGGGAAGAACTGGCAAAGCGAGTTGGTGAATTCGCCGTATAATCACCCCATGCGCCAATACATCGCAGAACGAATCGACGGCTTCCCGCCCATCAAGAACCACGCAAAGTCGATGTGGAACGATGCTGACCAATTGCCGCGCCTACGGCGGTTGCGGCTGGCGTTGCTTGCTGCGATGAAAGGTGAGCCGCCCCTGAATGCCAACATCCGCATGGTTGTCCGCGTCCACGTCGGGCCAGCCAATACGAAGGGGACTGGCGACTTAGACAACTACCTTGGCGGAATTTGCGATGGGCTTCAGTCTGCGAAAGGCGTTTGGCCGTTATGGGAAGGGCCGGATTGCCAGGACATTCACCCTTGCAACAAAATTGCCGTTGTCGATGACTACGCGATAGTCGCAATCGACGCCCAGAAGATCATTGGGCCTGGCGAACCGTGGTACTCAGTGGAACTATCCGGGGAATGACAACGGATTACCCGCCATTCGTCAGATTGAGCTATCGCGGACACTTGCACTTCCGCTACCGAATCTATCAAGACGGCACGCTAAAACTCCGGTTCAAGAGTTGCTGGCGTGTCGTCAAGATTCGCAACCGACCTGATGGCTACCGCTACTGGTGTCAGTCAGCACGTAAAACCCGCCAGCGATCGGCAGGTGAAAACCAGCCACTTTGAGAGAGGGAGAATTCGTCCTACGGCCCTTCTAGCGGCGCAGCCGCGGAAGGGAGCCGGAGATGGCGAATGTTCTCAACGTGGCACTCGTAGCGTCGATCCAATCACTACATGCGCAAGGCTGGTCGCGGCGGCGGATCGCCCGCGCGCTGGGCGTGGACCGCGAGACGGTCGGGAAGTACGTCTCGGCGCGGTCGTGCGGCCAAAACCCGCCAAACCTGCCGACCGGCTCGGACGGTCCAAAACCAGCCACTTTGGCCGGCCTCCCGGCTCCCGAACTTGCCGATCGGCAGGTTGACGGCCTGGCGGAATTTGAAGCGACCATGCCAGGAGGCATGGTGCCCGAACCCGCCGCGAACCTGCCGACCGGCTCTCCCGGTCCGGCCAGCAAGTGCGAGCCGCTGCGCGAGCTGATCGCCGCCAAGGTGGCCGAAGGGCTCACCGCGCGGCGGATTCATCAGGACCTGGGCGGAGCGGCCAGCGGCGTCGGCTACGACAGCGTGCGGCGGTTCATCCAGCGGCTGGGGCGGACGCGGCCGCTCCCGTTCCGCCGGATGGAGTGCGCTCCGGGTGAAGAAGCGCAGGTCGATTTCGGCAGCGGCGCGGCAGTGGTCACGCCCGAGGGGAAGCGCCGCCGGACGCACGTCTTCCGAATCGTGCTGAGCCATAGCCGCAAGGCCTACAGCGAAGCGACGTTCACGCAGACGACCGAAGACTTCTTCCGCTGCCTGGAGAACGCCTTCGCCCACTTCGGCGGCGTGCCGCAGACGCTGGTGATCGACAACCTCAAGGCGGCCGTCGCCCATCCCGACTGGTTCGATCCCGAGCTGACGCCAAAGGTGCAATCGTTCTGCCGGCACTACGGCACCGTCATCCTGCCGACGAAGCCTTACATGCCGCGGCACAAGGGCAAAGTCGAATCGGGCGTGAAGTACGTGAAGAACAACGCGCTCAAGGGTCACACGTTCACCAGTCTGGAGGAACAGAACCGGCATCTGGCCGACTGGGAGCGGGCCGTGGCGGACACGCGGATCCACGGCACGACCAAGCGGCAAGTAGGAAGAGTCTTCACCGAGGTCGAGCGGGCGGCGCTGGCACCGCTGCCGACTGAACGGTTCGCTTGCTTCCATGAAGCCAAGCGCAAAGTGAACCGCGACGGCCACATCGAGGTGGCCAAAGCGTATTACTCCGTGCCGCCGGAATATCTGACGCGCGAGGTCTGGGTGCGGTGGGACGCCCGGCTGGTGCGGGTCTTCAACCACCGCTGGGAGCAGATCGCCGTGCATGTGCGGCACGAGCAAGGCCGCTTCAGCACGCACGGCCAGCACCTGGCGAAAGAAAAGATCAGCGGTCTGGAGCGCGGCGCGAGCTACCTGCTGGACAAGGTCAGCCTGATCGGCCCGCACACGCAGGCCTGGGCCGCGGCGATGCTCACCGCGCGTGGCATCGAGGGAACGCGCGTGCTGCAGGGCCTGCTCGCCCTGACGAAGAAGCACGCCAGCGAAACCCTCGAAAACGCCTGCGAAACGGCCCTTTCGCACGATTGCTTCCGGCTGCGTTCGATTCGCCAGTTGCTCCAGCGTCAAACGGCCCGGCAAGCGCCGCTCCCCTTCCTCGACGAACATCCGCTGATTCGCCCGCTGGACGATTACGCCGCCATCGTCGCGCGGGCGCTCCAGCGCCAGGCCGATCGCCCCTCCGTGGGCGAAGGTTTTAGGAGGCATGGCTGGACAGTGATCTCGCCAGAGAGCGCGCACGAAAAAAGCCCGGCGGGCGCTGGCCCGCAGGGCTCGTCGGTGAGATCACCGCCCAGGCCTGGCTATCCCTTACCGGGTTGCTCCTCAGCAGAGCCCGGCTCCGTTTCGCCAGACCAGACCACGATAGTTCCCCCTTCTTCCCCTGCCCAGGAGCACCATGATGAATGATCGCTTGCAATCGGCCCTGCACGAGCTGCGGCTCTCGGGCCTGGCCCAGTCGCTGGACGTCCGCCTGCAGGAAGCAGCTGGCCACCAGCTCAACCACACCGAGTTCCTGGAGCTGATCCTCCAGGACGAACTGCTCGTCCGCCAGCAGCGGCAGATCGACCGCCGCGTCAAGGCGGCCGGCTTCCGCGAGCTGAAGCCGCTGGACGACTTCGACTGGTCGTTCAATCCGTCGATCAAGCGCTCGCAGATCTTCGACCTGGCAACCTGCCGGTTTATTCGCGAGGCCCAGGACGTGCTGCTCGTTGGTCCGCCGGGGACGGGCAAGAGCTTCCTCGCCCAGGCGCTCGGCTATCAGGCCATCCGCCAGGGACATATCGTGCTGTACCGCTCGATCTTCGACGTGGTGCGGGACTTCCTGCACGACGAGGCCCTGGAAGGACAGGACCGGATCTTGAACAAGTACCTCAAGCCGGACCTGCTCATCGTGGATGACATGGGCATGAAGAATCTGCCGAAGCGGAGCGGCGAGTTCCTGTTCGAGATCATCATGCGGCGGTACGAAACCCGCTCGACGATGATGACCAGCAACCGGCCGTTAGAAGACTGGGGCAAGCTGATCGGCGACGTCCCCAGCGCCACCGCGATCCTCGACCGCTTCCTGCACCACGCCACCGTGATCGCCATCACCGACAAGAGCTATCGGCTGCGGAACCAGAAGGCGCCGGAGGCCGACGGCCCTCGCGCCGACGCCGAAGATTCAAAACCAGCCAACCTGCCGACCGGCTCCGAGGCTCGCAGAAAGTCCAAATCGAGCAGCACAAACCCTGCGGTTGAGGAAGCCGTCACTTGCCAGTCGTAACATCCTCAGCGATTATTCAACCCATCACCCCGGCTGGTCCAACCTGCCGATGCGTGGCCGGAATCAACCTGCCGACTGACAACTGGCGGGTGAAGCACCCGCTTTGCGACAAGTTCTACAACGTGATGGCTCATGTTGCCGTGTTGGAATCGTTCACGGGCATTGACCCTCTGCGGCCGTATGCCTGCCACAAGCCCGGAACGGTGCGAAGTGATATTTACCTTGGTTGCTGTGCGTGGGGAACCCAAAGGGAAAACCGTTCGCATCGGCGAGAGACAAACACGCATTCAACGGGGCGAAACACGCAACCTAGTAAGCTCACGTTGTTCGTTGATGACTTGTTGCGGGACTACGACAACGGCTATTCAGCCGAAGATTTGAGAGAGCGATACGACTGGGTTACGTGGAAGACGATCCGAAATCATTTGATACGGAACAGGCGAATCGCCGTAGGCGACCGCGTTTGACTGTCGCAGTTAGAACGCTACCGCCCGTCGATCCTTAAAGGGCAGTCGATGCAATTTCACGAATACACGTCCATAAAACGGCGGCTCTTTTACTTCGATTCGCGCACGGCCATGAACCGCAAGCGAACGCTGCGGATTTCGGAAATCGTCGCCGCACGCTGTAGCGTGGAGTAGGAACCGTGGGGCGTAGATTAGGCTCGTTCTCCCCAAACTGCAACCGTTGTCCTGTCTCCATCAATATCGCAAAGCATGTTCTTCGGATACTCGATTGTCGCGTTGCCCGACTCGTCTAGGTCGATATGCCACTTTTTCATTTGAGCGTATTCGTTTGGGGTGAGTTCAACGCATAGTTCGCTTCCCGCCAGCCCCTTCACCTCTAGCCGCAGTTGGCGGTTTCCGTACGTTGCAAGCAAATCCCACCCCACGTTGTCTTTCTCGTGCGAATCGACGGCGTAGCCTTGCTGTCGAAAGTGCGCTGTCGTTACCTCTATCGCTGCTTTCTCGACTTTGCATCGTAGCAACGGGTCCATCTGTCGGGCCGCGCCGCCCGACTTCGGTTTCTCAACCGGCGGCAGTTGGCGGCTTTCAATGAACCGCAGTACGTCTTGCCGGAACGCAGGACCATGTTCAGGATCGTCCGCATACCAGACGTTTGATTGCCCCATGTAGCCTTTACCACGGGGGACGGGAAAGGTTCTCGCCGTTATTTCCAGTAGCGTAACGTCGCTGGCCGCGGCGCTTGCGTAGTAACCGAACGTCTCGCCCTTGTAGGTTCGGTTCGATCCGTCTTGCGGCGATTGATGCTCTCGATAGACCGTGGCGTTTCGATACCAGCCGACTATGAATGCTCCCCCTTCCGGCGGCGACGATACCCATACGACCAGCACGCCGCTTTGTTCGTGGTCACGTTTTGCGGCTCCAATTCGCTCTAGCTTAATTCCCGAACCGTCAACGAAATCGTTTTCGGCGCTACCTCCGCTGGTCGGTCGCACGTACCCGTACATGCGCTCATTGAACGGCAGAAAGTTAAACATCTCGTGCCCGTACCCGTGTTCGCGCACGAACGCCCCGCCGCCGTGAATCTGGTCATCGTCCGACAGCCCTTCGTAGAATCGCATCCACCCGATGCGCAGAAAGAGCATCGGAACGGCAATCGGGTTGGTAACTTCGGCATTGCTCATCGGTCAGTTGCTCCCGGATGGCACGAAACTACAGTCGAGCGGCAGTGTGTTGCAATCCCCCGCGAGCCGCCCGACAATCCAGCGACAAAGAGGGCGGTCGCATGTTGGCGGACGTTGAATTTCTGATTCTCCCCTACGCTTCGGCCGAAGGCCGGTCGCTGTTGCATGTCCTCATTTCGGAATTCGGCAAACCAGATTGGACGCACTTCCGAGCCGCAGTCGCGTTCGCCAAGGCATCGGGAAGCTACGTCGAATTATTCGATGCAATGCGGGGCTTCGCCCAGCGGGGCAGTCGAATCGACTTGACGTTCGGGGCGGACAAGTTCTCTGGCGACGGCTCCGGCTCGGAATATGTCGCTGTCCAAGAGGTATTGGCAAGGCTTGGAAGCGAGCCGACAGTACACGTTTATCTGTACCACGAAAACGGGCGCACGTTTCACCCTAAGATTTACCTGTTCAGCAACGATGACCGCGCCCTTGTGATTGTCGGCTCGTCAAATTGGACCAGCGGCGGATTCCACAACAACATAGAAGCGAACGTAATTCTTCGCCTTGATTTGCGGACCCCTGCCCACCGAAAGTGCTTTGACGACATTCGTAACTGTTGTGACAACTATTGGGTGGAGAAATGAAAGGCAAAGGATTCGCCCGGCGTGTGACATTGGCGACTCTGCCGAAGTTCGCCCCGTTCTTGTCGTTTACAAGTGAAAGTGACATCGGTTCCAAGCCGCCCACCGATCCTGAACTGCGGCGGGCAGAGTCATTGTTCAAGGGGGAGCGATTGACGAGCCGAGTGCCATTCACTCGCGTGGTCGTAGCTTCCCGGCCGTCGCCAGCAACCGATGAGGAATCGCCCGCCGGGGTTTTGCCGGGTGCTTCGGCCACACTTCGCGGCTTGCTAGACAACGCGAACCAGTTTTTCCTTTGCAACACGGATCGGCGATATAGCAAAGCCGTCAACGGCGTGTACGAACTTGAAGAGCTTATGTGGAGCACGGGATACGCTGCCGCATGGGAGAAGTTCACGTACCCCGAACATATGAAGCGAGTGAAAGAACACGACGCGATTTTTATGTACGCCAACGGTTTGGGGGTAATCGGTATTGGTCGCGCCCGGAGTGCTTGCGACATTGCGATTCCGCACACGAGTAGCGGGCGGGTTGACTATGGGCACGATACGCCAGAATGGAAAGTTCCCGTTGAGTGGCTCTATTGGGATAGAAACCAACCCTGCCCGTGGTTGCTTCAACGGTATCCGACATTCCTAGACGTTTCCAAAGACAGCTACAGCGATCTAAGGGATGGAATTCGGCGGCATCTATTTGGCGAGTAGCCGGGCGATTGCCGCATTGACGGGGGGAATCAGCTCTTTTATTTTCCAGTGCTTGGGATGCTTGGGATTGCCGATCTTGCTTGTCAACACTTCGGGCAATTCAGCCACGGGCGTGGATCGAAACGCCGCACGGATTTCTACGATTCTGGTCCGCACAGTTTCTCGGCATTCATTCCGATCCTGCCCACCGTCGCCGTAGGCGAACACTACGGCATCAATTCGGTTCGCCAGCAACGGGGCGAGCTTGAACGCGCTGCAATCCCGTTTGCTCCACTGGTCAAAGAGAACAGTGGGTTTGGGCGTGGCCAACGTAAACAAGTTCAGCACAAGAGCCGCCGCAGTGTCGGGCATCGCGCTGCGAATGATCCTGAGAGTATCGTCTTTCGCCAATCCAGCCCCATCGCCGCTCAGACTCCCCGGATTGAACATGACCACGCAAACAAGGTGCTTCGGTTCGGCTCGGAATTGGTGACACCATAGCCGATGCGCCCCGTGGCTTTCCCAGGCGATTTGCCAGCCCTCATATTCTCTGGCGGGGTATAGCGTGCCACCGAACATCGCCCGTGTTCCGAGCTTCGGCGGAGTTATCTTCGGCATTGGTTCGGCTCCATTGATGCCGCCGGATTCTATCCGATTGCGAGCGTTGACGCGGCAATGCCCGATGCGTTCGCGCCGTGCGCGAAGCACTACAGCCGCCGAGCCGCGTAATCTCCTGCCGGCACCCGCAAATTCCTCCGGACATCGACACCGGGCTGTAGCAGAGTGTAGTTAATTCCCCTGAAACGCCTGCAAATGGCCGGAATTTGTAATCGTCTGCAAATCGCGGCGACAAGCGGAAACGGGCGTATTTCAGCGGTGATTCGCGGACTTTAACCGACTGAAGTGGCGCTCAGTCATACTTATCGTCGGCGAGAATGACGAGGATGTTGGGCTTTTCTGACGGCACATCGGCCGCGAGTAGTGATGCCGGCAGTGCGAGTAATGGGTAGGCGAGTAGTGCCAAGGTGAGTTTCATTAAGTCATGGTTACTCATCGAATGCCCTTTGGAAGTCTGCATTTCGTCGAACCAACTTTCAGCATGGCACGCGATCGACGCATGCGGTCAGCTCGGCAAGCGCCAGGGAACCATCCTTGTTCGCGTCCACGCCTTTCAATGGTTGGTCATCGTGGCCGCTCGTGCTGGAATTCTTGCGATTCTCCGCGACAGGATTGCTGCCGTCTTGCCCTCTCCCCCGAGTTAACAGTCGATGGCGTAGTGGGCGATCCGCTCCGGGTCGCCGACAACGCCCAAGCCGGGCCGGGTGGGAACGGCGATGGTTCCCCGCTCGATGACCAAGCGCTCGGTGAGAATGTCGTCTTCCAGGCCGTAGTAGGTGCTGTCGTTAGCCAGCGAATAAGCGGGGCAAGCAGCGGCGACGTGTAGCATGGCGGCCGTCTTGGGGCCGAGGTCGTGCCCGCAATGCATGATGCATGGAATGCCCGCCGCCTCGCAAATGCGGCCAATGATGACACACGGTAAAATGCCGCCGGCGATGTGCGTGTCGGGCAAAATGAACGCGGCGGCATCGGCCCGCAAAATGGCGAGCACGCTCGCGGGGTCGGTCACGCTTTCGTTCAAGGCGATGGGGGTCGTCGTTTGTTGGCGGAGCCACGCCGCATCGGCCAGCGGTTCGGCGGGAATGGGCTGCTCGAAATACTGCAGCCGATAAGGTTGGAGCTGTTTGGCCAGCTCGGCGGCCTGCTGGAGGGAATAGGCCCGGTTGGGATCGATCCGCAGGTGGAGCTTGTCGCCGACCGCGTCGCGCACGCCGCGGACCATTTCCAGATCTTCGCGCGGGTCCGAGCCGGCCTTGGTTTTTAGCGTCGTGAAGCCTTGCTCGACGAAGTACGACGCGATCTCCCCCGCCCGCTCGTAAGTCTGAATTCCCATGCAAGCCGCCAGCTCGATCCGGGGCCGCAGAATGCCCCCTAACAGCACCGCCACGGGCAGCCCTGCCGCCTGCCCGCATAGGTCCCACAGGGCGAGCTCGATCCCCGATTTGAGCCGCGTTTCGAGCGGGCACTCGACATGGAACCTGGCGATGTTCTGCGGATCTCGGCCAACAAGCCAACTGCGGGCATCGGCCTGCATCCGGCGAGCGCTGAGGTTGGGCAGGAAGTTGATGTTGTGCTCGCCCCAACCGACGAGTCCCGCGTCGGTGGCCACACGCACGATCGCGCTTTGCGTGGTGGAACTGGTGCGAAGGTGCGAGCGATACGGCGCAACCGGCGCAATCTGCGGCACTTCGACCACGTAAACATTGACGTCAACGACACGCATCAACTGCCTCGTTGTCGGCAATGTAGCCTATCCTTTAACTTCAAACAGCAGTGGCTCGCCGGCTAGACCGCGAAGCAGGTTTTCGACCGAGATTTCAGCCATCTTTAGCCGGGTTTGCTCGGTGGCGCTCCCCAGGTGGGGCGCGATCGTGACGTTGTCGAGCGACAAGAGCGGGTGGTCGCGCGGTAGCGGTTCGGGGTCGGTGACATCGAGCGCGGCGGCATACAGGCGGCGCGATTGGAGCGCCTCGGTCAGGGCAGTTGTATCGACGACCGGTCCGCGGGCGATGTTGACGAGGATCGCTGTCGGCTTCATCCGGGCGAGCGAGTCGCGACCGATCAGGCCCCGCGTAGCATCGCTAAGGGGGCAGCAGAGCATGACGAAATCGCTTCCGGCCAATAGCTCTTCGAATTGAGCGTAGCGGACGCCGAGGTCGCGCTCGGCGGCTTCGTCGCGGCGGCGGTTATGATAGAGAACGGTCATGTCAAAGCCGGCGGCTCGGCGGGCCACCTGCCGACCGATCCGCCCCAGGCCGATGATGCCGAGCGTTTGGCCATGCACCTCGCGGCCGAGCATGTAGCCGGGGTCGTAGCGCGTGAAGGCTGGGCTACGTGCATAGCGGTCTCCTTCGCTTAGCCGGCGGGCGGCGGCCAAGAGCAGCGCAAAGCCCATGTCGGCGGTCGCACCGTCGAGAATGCCCGGCGTGTTGCCAACGGGGATGCCCCGCGCCGCCGCGTCGGCGAGACGAATGTGATCGACCCCGACGCCGTAGTTGCTGATCACGCGCACGCCGGGCAGACGGTCGAGCAGCTGGCCATCGACGAGCGGATGGCCATAGGTATAGACCGCTGCCACCGGCACGGTGCTGCCGGCGAGCGCGACCGACCAGGGGAGAATCTCCACGTGGCCAGCCAGGAGCGATTCGATCACCGGATTGAGCGGAGTATCGGCAACGACGCGCGGCAACGACATGAACTACGCTCCCAGCTGCACGAGCGGCAAAGCCTTGGCCTGGCGATTGGCGGCAATGGCCCGCTGTTCGAGAGCCAGATCGACCAGCTCGTAGCGGACATTCCGCTGCCGGGGAGTGTAGCCGATTTCCTCGATGGCCCCTCGCATCTGGTCGAGTGTGAGGAAGTGGACGGTGCCGGCCTCGGCGACGACATTCTCCTCGATCATCAAACTCCCCATGTCGTTGGCCCCGAATAGCAGGGCGAGTTGGCCAATTTTCAGTCCTTGCGTGACCCAACTCGACTGGATATTCGGGACATTATCGAGATATAGCCGGGCAACGGCCTGCGTTTTCAGGTAGTCGAACGAGCCGGCCGGTGGCAGGTGGGCCAGATCGGTGTGTTCGGGCTGAAAGGTCCAGCAGATGAACGCGGTGAAGCCCCCCGTTTCGTCCTGCAATTGGCGGACCCGCTCCAGGTGTTCGATTCGCTCGGCCAACGTTTCGACATGGCCGAACATCATCGTCACGCTGCTGACGCCGCCAAGCTCGTGCCAGACGCGCATGACGTTGAGCCAGTCGTCGGTGAGCACTTTGCCGCGCGTGATCTCCTTGCGGACTCGATCCACGAGAATCTCCGCCCCGCCCCCTGGAATGCTGCCGAGGCCGGCCGCTTTGAGCCGCTCCAGCACGGTGCGAATGGGGAGCTTGTTGATTTTGGTGAAGGCATGCAGCTCTGGTGGGCTGAAAGCGTGCAAGTTGACTTGCGGAAAGCGCGACTTGATTTCGGCCAGCAGTTCTTCGTACCACTCCAGCTTGAAGTCGGGATGCAGGCCCCCTTGCATCAGAATTTGGTCGCCGCCGAGCTCGACCGTTTCCTTGACTTTGGCCAGCAATTCGGCTCGCGGCAAGACATAGCCGTCGGGGCTTTTGGGACCGCGATAGAACGCGCAAAAATCGCACACTGCAGTGCAAACGTTGGTGTAGTTGATGTTCCGGTCGATGTTGTAGGTGCGGATCGGCTCCGGATGCAGGCGGCGCGTCACCGCGTCGGCCGCCCGGCCCAGTGCCGCCAGGTCGGCCGACTGCAAAAGCGCCAGTCCCTCGTCGGGAGTTAGTCGCTCGCCGGCAACGGCTTTGGAGAGAAGGCTATCTATCATGGCAATCTATTGTCCTGACAATCTATTTTCATTAGCCGGGAGCAATCCTGCGCCCGGTCTTCGTCTTTGAGGCGTCAAGTCGCGGGGAACCGGGACCAGGTTTGGTCCCGGCTATTGACGTCGTGGGGTTGGTTTCGAGTCGCACGCCGCGCGGCGCGAGGCCGAGATCGCTGGCGTGCTGATAGTAAAGGCGAAGACCAGCCAATTCGCGCGGGCCGAGGTGAAAGTACAAGTGATCGCGCAGATAGGTGAGGCAGTCGTCGTAGGACAGCCCGTAGCGTGCGTGCTCTTCGCGGGCGATTTGCGACACGTTCGCAACCCCTCCGTCACGCGCTTGACTAAACAGGTCCGCGAGCTCGCCAAGCTCCCGCTCCCTGACTCCGGACCCCTTCCTCGCCACCCACATGGCGAAGACAAACGGCAGCTCCGACCAGCGGCACCACACGTCTCCCAAGTCCCACTCGGCCACGAACTGCCCGGCGGCGGAATGCATCGCCCGGTCGCCAATCATCAGCAGGGCGTCGGCGGCGATCGATTCCGACGCGGCGTCGATGGGAAATGGAACGAGCCGCGGCGCGAGGCCAAACCGCTGCTTGAGGAGGATGCGCACCAGCGCCACGCTCGTCCGCGATCCTTCGTCGAGCGCCAGAGTCTCGATCCGCTCGACGGGAACCCGGCTCAGCAGCTTGACGCTGCGAACCGGCCCCCGGCAACCGATGCAAGCGTCGGAAATGATTTCGTAGTGGGGATGCTGGAAGAACTCGATCGACGGAATCAGGGCCACGTCGAGCTGAGCGGCCGCGAGCCTGTCGGCCAGCCGGCTGGGAAGGTCGAACTGCAGCTCATGCTCGGGGGCCAATTCGGCCAGGCCATGCACCAGCGGCTTGGTGTTGAGATAGGAAACGGCACCGATCCGCATGGCAGGGCCCTTGCTGAGAATGGGGGCGATTGTAGTTCGCCCAGGGCCAGCCGGGGAGGCCGCCCACGGACGTAACCGCTGGCGAGGGGCCAAGTTAACACGCTCTCGGCGGACGACTCGCCTACGAATCTACCGCTCTTGCGGCAGGCCGGGAATCGCGGGTGCCGCCGGCGTTTGCGGGCCAAACAGCCCCTTCAGCCCATTGCCTAGCTCTTTGTCCAGAAAGCCCTTGATCTTATCCTTTCCCTTATCGATCAGGCCGCCGACCGCTTTGCTGGCGAGTTGTTTGCCGAGATTCTCCAGCACTTTGCCATCGGGCCGGGGAGACGACAGCGTGCCTTCGATCGGAATCTCAATCGTCTTGCCGGCCAGCGATGCGAGCAGCGGCGTTTTCTCTTTCTCCTTGAACCAGCTTTCGCGAATCGGAATGCTGGCGACGAGGCTGATCGCTTGATCCTCGATCCGCACGCTCCCCTTGGTCTTGATCTCGAATTCGCCGTTCGTCATCGTCAGCCCGTCGTGATAGGCGATGCCATCCCGCACCGCGAACTGCACCGTTTGCTCGGGCAGCACGAGCCAGCGGCCATACGCATCGGCACTCGCGGCGGGGTTGGTGCCGCTCGCCGGGTTGGCGGCCTCCGTCGGCTTCAAGAAGGTGCGCAGTTGCTTGATGATGCCGAGATATTGCTTGGCGAGCGGACCGGGGCCAACCTGCGCGCCGTGAATCGCCAAAGCCCCCGCGACATCGGCCCGCTTGGGAGCGGCCAGCGGCACATTCGCCCCTTCGAGGCCGAGCGAAAACTTGCCTTCGGCCTCGGTCGCTTCGGCCACCAGCGGAGCGACATACTTGAGCCACAAATTGCACATCTCCGGCGAAATTCGGACATTCTGAATCATCGGCCCGCGCTCGACGATCACCGCCGGCTGAGCGGCCGTCAGCAAAATGCGCGGAGCGGTCGTCAGTCTTCCTTCGCTGACGGGAATGTCGAGCGGACCGATATTCACGATCCCCTGCTCCAGCCTGGCCCGAAAATCGGCGGGCCCCGCCACGAGGCCAACCATTTGCGCCCCTTGCCACCCCAGGCTTGCCTCGCCCGTCAAATCTTTGGAAACCAGCGGCGCCGCGGCGGCCGGCACGCCCGACGACGCGACGAGCGCCGGCTGGCCGAACAGCGGCCCTTGCAGCACGAACGGACGCTTCTCTTGCCCGGAAAGCACCAAGGTATCGATCGCCCGCAGCTTCATCGGATCGTCGCCTGGGCCGCGGGCAAAAAGCTCGCTTTTCAGTTTGTTCTCGATCAGCTTCAGGTCGTAGGCGATCTCCCCCTGCAGATTTGCAATTCCCCGGCTCGTCAGTTCGCTGATGGTTCCGGCGGCCGATAGCGACACGAGGGCAGAGGTGAGGTTGGCGCGCGTCAGATTCAACTTCGCGGCTACCGGGTCGTAGCCCGCCTGGCCGGCAAGGCTGACGCGCGGCTCCGTCCAACGAACCACCCACCGCGGCTGCGCGGCCGAGGCCCCGGCCAGCGAAGCCTGGGCCATTTGCGGCGGTGGATCGAGCGAAAGGTACTGCAAGTTCTCCACCTCGGCTTGCCAATCGGCGGCCAGGGTTTGTCCTTGATAGCGAATTTCCATCCGCCCGGTTGGCTGGCCCGTGATTTGCCAGACCCGCGGCACATCGGCCGCGCCGATCCACGACGAGAGCTTTCCCAGATCGGCCCGAAAATCGACGAGGCCCGTCACCGACGGTTCGGCACCGGCAACGACGTGGATATTGTCGGCCCGCAGCGCGACCGAGGTAGTCGCCAACGTCGTGCTGGGGAGCGTGAGCGTATGCGTTTCGCCATTCCATTGGCCGGCCGTATCGAGCTTCACGAGCGGCTCGCGAATCGAAAGGTTCGGCCCATCGGCGGCGAGGTTCTCGATTTCGAGCTTTGTCGGGCCCAGTTGGCTTTGCCCGGCGGAAAAGTGTCCGGCGGTTTGCAGGTTGATTGAGCCAGCCGCCCGCCAACCGGAGAGCGGCACGAACGGCTGCAAGCGCGGCAGCCAGTTGGCCAAATCGCCGACGAGCCGCGCCCGCACGGGCCACTGCGACTGAGCCGTGGGCTTCGCGACCGGCTCGGTCAAAGTCGCTTCGAGCTGGTCGGGACCGGCCGAAATGGTGAGCGAGGCGGAAGACAGCTCCGCGAGACCCGGCGCGGCGACTTCAGGGGTGGCCGGCGCGAGCTTCCCTTGCGCCGCGGCGACAATCGCCAGATCGGTTTCGCGCCAGGGGGCCAGTCCCGCCGCCGCGAATTCAAAATTCCGCACATGAGCATCCGCGTTGCCAGCCCACGCCGAGCCCTGCCCGGCTTGCCAGCGAACACGGGCATCGAGCGTCCCTGCCAGTCGCGATTCCCCCCAGTCGATGAACTGCCCCAGTTCGGCGGCCAGACGATTGAGATCCACATCGCCGCTCAGCGAGCCATTTTCGAGGGTGCCGCTTCCCTCGAGCCGGAAGAAGCTGGAGCTTCCCGCCAGCCGGTCGAGCCCCCAGCCACGGTCGGTTTGTCCCAGGGTAAAATCGATTTCCAGCGGCTGATTGAAGGCAATGGGCCGCCCGGCCGCGGTTCCGTGCAGGCGGTCGGTTTTCAGCCACCCCTGCCACCGCAGGCCGCCGGCGGGAATCGCCTGGCTAACGAGCGACAACTGCACGCGACCGTCGGCAAGCTGCGTTCCTGCTTTCAGGTGCAACGTCGCCGGCAATTGCCGGGCGAGCTCCGCCAGGTTGATCTGCCCGGTGATTTCGGCCCGCGATCTACCCCCGGCCACCGCCTGCAAATCGCCCGCCGTCAGGGCCTCGAGGGCCGCCGAACCGCTGCCGGCCAGCTCGACGAGATTCGATTCGAGCTTCAGCTGTTTGATGTCGAGGTTGCCGCCGGCGAGCAGCACATCGGCGGTGCCGCTGGTCAAACTGAGGCGCAACTCGTCGGTTTGCAAAAAGGCGGGAGCGGCGAGCGTCAGTTGCGGCGCGGCGAGTTGCCGCAGCGTCACCTGCGCCGACTTGCCGTCGTCGGTCCATTGCAGGGCCACATCCAGCGCGAGCGCGCCGGCGGGGCGAATATCACCAACGAAGCGCCGCAACGCTCCCGCGACAATCTCCGTCGGCAAACCGCCGAGCTTGAGCTGCGCATGCCCCGCACCCAGCGTCGGGCTTTCTCCCGCGCCAGGTTGCCAACTAAAATCGGCATTGATCTCGCTGAGTGCGCTCGTCGCCGGCAAGCCACCGATCTGGCGCAGGGCCGCCGAGACTTTGCCCCCTTTGGGCTGATCGGCGGCAGCGGGCCAGGCGACATCGGCATGGAGGCTGTCGAGCGCCCACTGGCGGCCGGCGATTTGATCGTCGAATTCGACCGCGCCATTCGTCACCAGCACCGACACGCTGATGGGCGCGGCCGGGTCTTTCTCTTGCTTCGGCTTGGGGAGTTTGGCGACAAAATCCTCGATGTTTGTTCCATCCGGGCGAAGTATCACTTTCGCCTTCGGTTCGGTGACGGTAATCAGCCCCAGGTCTTGATAACTGCTGGCGAGCCCCCAGAGCGTTTTCTCGGTGCGGATCGATTTCACCTCGGCCAGCGCCTGGCCGGCATCGTCGCGAACGACCAGCCCCAGCACCTCGACCGGCGACCACCAGGCGAGCGACAAGCTGGCGATCTCGATCTTGCCGGCCACTTCAGGGGCCGCGGCGGAAAGGATCGACTTCCAAACGCCGGTCGCCGAGATAATGGAAGGAGCCGCGACAACCAGCCCCCCCAACAGGATGAGCAGCACGAACAGGCGCGAAGCGAGCCACCAGAGACGCGAGGGGCGCTTGGCCGGCAGAGCCTGGTCGGCCTCGTCGTCGGGAACTTCCACTTCGAGCTTGACTTTGCGTTTGGCCATCGCGCGCAATCCCTTATGCGACAGGAGCTTTGAGCGACTTCCGCCCGGTTCATCATTCTAGGGCCAAGCCCCGGTCGCCACCTAGACCGGTGCGGTTCGCCCCACGCCGTGCCGAACTGGGCCGACGAGCAAGTACTAGCTAGCTCGAGGCTGAAAATTGCGGTGCCACCCCCACGGCACGTGGGTCTGGTTGCCCAGGCATATCAGCACCCCCACATCCCGCGTGGCCCTGCCGTTCCTTCGCCCAAACACGCCCCAGTTCCGTGGGCAAGCACCAGGCAGACGGGAACCCACTCTAGCGGGTGGAGCGGCCATCCAATTAGTTATCAAAACGCACTGTTCACGACGATTTTTTGACCCGTTTATCGTCCCTAAGTGCTTTCTTTCAAAAGACTTGCAGCGATTCCATCGCGCGGAGCGCGATAAGTGAACTTAACATTCCTGCTCCCCATTTCGTGCCCCTTCCTTGTCCTCCGTCGTGCTCGGTCGAACCCCAGTTTTCGATTCGGGTGTCCCACCCCAATTCTTTGGCTCGACCGCGCACAAGGGACGAGCACTGGCGGCCAAAACCTCGCAGCCGAATCGGAAGGCTCCACCGCGCGGCTGGTTCCCAACCAGTCGCTTACCCACCGCGCGCAAGCTAAGTTCGTATCCCGTAGAATACTATACATTTCATCATTTGTCAAGAGACAATCGCGACGATTTTTTTACGCCCCGGTCAATGGGCAGCGGGCGCCGGTTGGCGGCGGACAACGTTCGTCGTCGGCTTCCTCACCGGCGACCGGCGCTGCTGGCGGCGGCATAGGGGGGCGGATACACTTAAGGCCACGCCGCGGCGGTCGGCGATTCTCCGTTCCACCAGTTTCACTCTCCCCCTTGCGAGCCTTGTCATGTCCCGTGCTTCGTCTCGTCGCGAATTCCTCAAAACCACGGCTGCCGCGTCGGCGGTGGCGAGCGTCCCGTATTTCGGCTGGACTTCGCCCCTCATCGCTCAAGACGCCAACACCAAGAGCAAGAACGACCGCCCCATCCTGGGTTGCATCGGCACCGGCGACCGTTGGAATGCGGTTGGTCCGCAGGCCATGAATTTCGCCGATTGCGTGGCGGTGTGCGATGTCGATCGCAACATGGCCGATAAGGGGAAGGCCAAGGCCCTGGAAATGAACGCCAAAGCGGGCCGCCAGCGCGAGGTGGAAATTCACGAGGATTATCGCAAGCTGCTCGACCGCAAGGATATCGAGGTGGTGACGATTGTCACTCCCGACCACTGGCACAGCAAGATCGCCATCGAAGCGATGAAGGCCGGCAAAGACGTGTATTGCGAAAAGCCGCTGACGCTGACCATCGACGAAGGAAAGCAGATTCTGAAGGTGCTGAAAGAGACCGGCCGCGTGTTCCAGGTGGGCACCCAGCAGCGGAGCGAAATGTCGGCCGAAAAGGGGAAGTATCCGTCGCAATTTTTGCTCGCCGTCGCCCTTTGCCAGGCCGGCCGCGTCGGCAAGATTCAGAAGGTCGAATGCCGCATCGGCGGCGCGCCCAAAAGCCCCTCGCTTCCCAAGGCCGCGGTGCCGAGCGGCATGAATTTCGAGATGTGGCTCGGTCAGGCCCCGCTGGTCGAATATGTTTCGGCTCCGTCGGGCGGCAAGTATCCGCACAGCCGCACGCACTACGAATTCCGCTGGTGGTACGAATACAGCGGCGGCAAGATGACCGACTGGGGTGCCCACCACGTCGATATCGCCACTTGGGCCATCGGTGCCGAGAACAGCGGCCCGACCTCGGTCGAGGGGATCTTCGCCGACCATCCCGTTCCGTATAAGGACGGCTGGCCGACGGTCGATAACATGTACAACGCCGCCACCCGGTTCGACGTGAAGTGCATGTACCCCAGCGGCGTCGAACTGCACATCCTCAGCGACGGCGAAAACGGCATCAAGATCACCGGCGACAAGGGGGACCTGTTCGTCAGCCGCGGCGCCTTGCGCGGATCCGCGGTCGATTCCCTGAAGGACGAGCCGCTCCCCGCCGGCACGATCAGCAAGCTCTATAAGGGGAAGAAGCCGGGCAACCACATGGCCAACTTCTTCGAGTGCATCGGCGACCGCACGCAGCCGATCAGCGATGTCGAGACGCACCACCGCGCCATGACCACCTGCCACCTGGCCAACATCGCCATCCGCCTCGGCCGCAAGCTGAACTGGGACCCCCAGACCGAGCAGATCACCGGCGACGACGCCGCCAACGGCTGGCTCAAGCGCGAGGCCCGCAAGGGTTATGAAGTGACGGCCTAGTGCTTTGTCACCCTTGGATTTTGGCGTAGGTCGAAGCCGTGCTTCGACCAAATTCGTCACCACTACCGCTCCGGACGATGCAGGGCATCGTCCTACGCGCCAACTCTTGAATGTGACAAAGCACTAGCCGCCGCTTGCCGCTCGAATCTTTTTTGCATGCCGCGACTCACCAGCGCAGTGAGCGCGGCTCTTGATGCCTGACGCTCGGTAATGGCGAGGCGGCATTCGGGATTGATTCACGACGAACGATTAGCCTCCCAAGGGAGCCACGTTCGCGGCATCGCGGCCAAGACAACGCCGACGACGGGGAGCGTTATTCATCCCAGGCCGCTTCCCACAATGACTGCGGCAGAATCCCCTGACTCGGTCCGATTTCATCGGCTGACGATGAGAACCATCGTTGCGCACTAGCTTACGGCCGACATCCCCGAACAGCGCCTGTTGCTCGAAATCGTCTGTTTGAACTGGAAGCTGAGCGACGTAACTCTTTGCCCCACAATGAGAAAGCCCTTCAACATTCTTGCCGAAGGGCTACTCGTCTCATCAAGTCGGGGTGACAGGACGTCTATTGAACTTTTTTCTGGCTCATTTCGCAAGTGGACAAAGTCGCTAGTCGCGATGGCACAGGCAGTTGCGTCTTAGGCTCACATCGCTTGTCTTTGAGATCGACCGGGGTCAATGTGGCTATACGGACGGCTGGGGATGCAAACAGTACGCCAGCCGATAAGGTTCCAGATTAACGCGAGTTACCATTACTCAGGCTGTCTCGGAGAAGCAGTCCCTCGATCTCCACTTCTGCCGTCCGCAGTTCTCGCAATGAGTCGAGATAGTTCAAGTTGGTCTGCGAAAATGTCCGCTGGGCCGTTAGAAGTACTAGAGCGTATTTCAAAACCGTCCTAGGACGACGATGAGGCACGCAAGCTGGACGAATCCGTGAAAGAGATGGGCATGGTACTCGTAACGCGTGACAAGACGCCGAAAGTTCTGGAGCCAGCTTATCGAGCGCTC